>DASPWC010000081.1:0-11974 GCA_035622055.1 Xanthobacteraceae bacterium
TCATACGCGCGAGCGCAATTCCCACGGCGGCAAGCACCACTACCAACGCGACGACCGTCCATTTTGTGCGCATTTCCACCCTCCTCGGTACTACGCTCGCGTTTACTAGGGCCCAATTCGGCCGAAATCACTTTAGCGGGAGCACGCTTCACCCGCGCAAATCGCCGCCACGGCGCGATGCAACTGTCCGCCACGTTCACGGCGCCTCCACAACCGAAGATTTGCAAGTCACAAAGGAAAAACTCCGGTCGCAATGAGGCGATTTCTTTGCGGAACTAAAAATACACCAGCAAATTGTGACAAACAAAAAATTTATTGCGAGCATTTAATTAATTCCCTATCTGATGTACTTGTACAGTTCGTCGGCCCGGCCGGGCCGCATGATGTCATGCTCGGGGCAGTAGATGCGTAGCCGTGTTGTTGTGGCCTGCCTGGCAGCTTTGGCGCTGGGTGTACTCAGTGTCGATCTTGCCGCCCAAACCATACCGAAATCAATTCAAGAAGGCGGCTCCGACGCCGCTCTGCGCGAGAAAAAGAATGCCTGGACGGTCGGCATTGTCGGCGGGCTGCTTTCCGGCACTTACATGCGTTTCGTCGATGAAATGGCGTCGGTGCTGAATGACGGCGACAATCTGCGCATCCTTCCGATTGTTTCCTACGGCGCGGCGTCCAATCTCGATGATTTGCTCTACCTTCGCGGCGTCGATGCCGCAGTCACGCAATCCGACGTCTTCGAGTACTTCCGCACCGAGCGCAAGACGCCCAATCTTGAGCGCCGCATTCAGTACATAATACGGCTGCCGATCTCGGAATTGCATATTCTCGCGCGAAACGACGTGCAGTCGCTGGAGGACCTTCGCGGCAAAAAGGTTAATTTCGGTCCTGCCGGCACCGGCGCGAGCCTGACCGGCACCATCGTGTTTCAACGGCTCGGCATCAATGTAAACCAAGTCCTCATCGATCAGCCGACCGCCTTGCAGAAGCTTCAGTCGGGCGAAGTCGACGCTATCGCGCGGGTTATCCCGAAACCGATCGACTTTTTCGCCAAGATCCCAGCGAATTCCGGGCTGCACCTCGTGAACATCCCTTTCACCAAGAATTTCGAAGACCTCTACACTCTCGGCGAGTTCACCAAGCAGGACTACCCCAACCTGCTGCAGGGTCAGGACCACATCGATACCATCGCGGTCCCCGCGGTGCTGGCGGTGTTCAACTGGCCAAAGAATTCGGATCGCTACAATCGGGTCCAGCGGTTCATCCAATACCTATTCAACCGGTGGGATACATTCCAGCATCCTCCATATCATCCGAAGTGGCGAGACGTGAATTTGGCTGCCACGGTGCCAGGCTGGACCAGATTTAGCGTGGCGGAGGATCTGCTGCAGAATATGCAGTCGGATCAGCAGCAACAGCAACAACAGCAGCAGCAGAAGGCCGCTTTCGAGACATTCCTGAGCAGCCAGCCAAGCGCGCCGGCCAACGACGCCGAACGAGAGGCGCTATTTCGTAAATTCCTGCAATGGCAGGCGCAGCATCATTAACGAGGGGATGTAACCACATTCAATCCTGACGGGCGCGCGAGTAAGAGAAGAAGGCGACCATGAATTCGCCGAGCAAGTATCCGGGCAATTCAGACTTCAACGAGGACTACGCGCCGCCGTGGGCACGTGATCAGATCCGGCCGATATTCGGGCATTCGCCATCGCTGCCGGTCGAAAAACGGTCGCGGAACGACCTGACGGGCCCCCTTGGCGCCTTTGGTGAAGATCCCGCTTGGCTTCGACGCGGCCTTGAGCCCGACGTAGTTCCGGAGCCGCCTGTCGGCGTCACGGACTTCTGGCCCATCGTACTGCGGCTCGGTATCGTCTGCGGCATCGCAGCGGCGGTCGCGGCGGCGGTCGTGCTCCTCTTAAGCGGCAAGCCGACGGTTCAAGAAAGCGTGCGGGCCAAGGCTCCGCCGCCTTCGATCGCTTCCACCAGCGGCGCGCTGTCTTCCATTGAATCTCCCGGAATCGTACCGGCCGTGGTCGACGATAAGTCGGTAAACGCAGCCAAAACGCTCCCAGAGGCGCTGCCGCCGCAGGCGCCATCCGCGGAGATGCGGGCGCCGCCCGCCGCCGCCGAGCCGCCCCCCCAGGTGATCGCGACCGCTCCGGCGAACCAATCGCTGGCGAAAGTGGAGCCTAATCCGGCGCCGGCGGCGAATCCGACGCCAAGCCCGCCGGTCCGCGACACTTCGCCGCCACCGCAGGCTGCGCCGGCCCCGGCTTCAGCCCCGGCGTCGCCGCCTGTCTCACCAACGCCAGCCAATCGGCCAGCAGTGGTGCTCGACAACGACGAGATCGTCAGGCTGATCAAGCGCGGCAAGGACCTGCTCACCGTCGGCGATTTCGCCGCTGCGCGACTGTTATTTGAGCGCGCCGCGAACGCCGGCAGCTCCGAGGCGGCGCTGGCGCTCGGCTCGACCTACGATCCCTTGTTTATCAAAAAGCTCGGAGCGGTCGCTGTAACGCCCGACATCGACAAGGCGCGAAAATGGTATCAGTTCGCCGCCGACCGCGGCTCCTCCGCCGCATCGCTGCAGCTCGCGAATTTGGCGCACGCGCGCTGACGGGCGTCACTTAACGGGCGGCGCAGGCGGGAATCTATAGCCCCCAAACTTCAGGAAATTTTCTCGGATACCGGCTAAATCACTTCCTTTGACTTATCGTCGGTCTCGCCGTAACGGCGGAGCGTTGCCGGTCTGGTGCCCGCATAAAGCCGCTCCAGTCCCGGAGCGATCTTGGCGTTTTCGCGCTCGAATAGGCTGTTGCCGGCGAGGTCGCTCTCGACCAGAAACGGACCGAATTTCTCAACTTCGAGCACCCAGACCGCTTGCGCCAGGCCGAGCTCCTTGAGCCAATAGACGTCGACGACGCGCCTGATGCCGCGGCCGAGCAGCGCGCCCGTGCCGTAGCCCACCGTAGTGAGATAGATTGCGTGGTTCGGGACAAAAAATTCGCGGTAGACCTCGGACGTCATGCCGCCTTTGCCGATGATGATGTTGCAGTTCGAAAGGCGGAACCAGCCTTCGAGCCATTGCGCGAAACGAAACGACGCGGTAGCGGTTACCGCTCCGACGGTGTAGCTGCCGTCGGGATTGATGCTTGCCGCCGGCGAGCAATGAAGATTGGCGATACCGAGTGCGTCTTTTCCCGCCGGCATGCCGAAACCGTCGCCGATGGCGCGCTTGTAGACGCCTTCGCGCGCGGTGAAGACTCGTCCCGTGAGATAGGCAACCGAACCGATCTCCAATCGGCGCAAGTCCTCGGTGCGTGCCGGCAGTGCGAGGTGAACGGTTTTAAGCTCGCTCATGCGCTATTCCGCCGCCGCTGCGGCCTGCTGTCCCCATTCGACCGTTTCGCGGCGCATGTAGTCGGTGAACCACATCGGGTCGGTGCGGAACGCAGCTTTGCCATCGGCGGAAATGCGCGCACAGGCGCGGCGCGACGACAGGCAGAACATATGCACCGACATTGGCATGCCGCCGGTGTGGCAATAGCCGACCTCGATGTGGCAATCGATGACCATGGAAGATCCGACGAAACCCATCGCGCCCATGCCTATGCTGTTCCCGAGTTCCTTAAATTCCTCCTCGAGCACGGCGATGCGCGGATCCGGATTGCGCGAACCGACGACTCGCAAGCAAGACGCCTGCTTGCCGAGCACCATGCTGGTGTCCTTGGAGCCGCCGAGGCCGATTCCGACGATGGCCGGCTGGCAGGCGAGGCCGCGCTTGCCGAAACCGATCAGCGTGTCGAGGTAGAACCGTTTGATGCCCTCGATGCCGTCGTTGGGAAACAGCATGCGATAATCGCTGCCGAACAATCCGCCTTTATGCACGGCGGTGAGTTCGACCCAGTCGGCGTCCGGATGAAACGCATATTCGATCTCGGGCGCGTTGATGCCGACATTATTATTATGATCGGTCCGCCATAGCGGATGCACGCGGTTAGGGCGAAGCGGCACAGACGTTGTCGCTCGCGCGGTGGCCCGGCGCAGCGCCGCTTCGAGCGCGACAGGACCGCCTTCGATTCGCGCCTCGTTGCCGATCTTCACGTACCAGCGCGGCAGGCCGGTATCGCCGCACATGGCGCGGCGGTCCTCTTTGGCAGCCTCGTAATTCTCCAGCATGGCCTTGATCACGAAAGCCGACAGATCGCCCTTCTCGGCATCGGCGCAGCGGCGCAAGCCTTCCAGATAGTCCTCGGGGATTTCGATGGCGGCTTTCGCCATCAGATCCTCGGCGGTGCGTTGAATCGAGGAGAGCGGAATCATCGTTTGCCTCATTCGGCCGCGATCGGATCGCGCAAGAGCGTCTCGCCTGGCTTCACATGGGTGAACAGCACCGGCGCCTCGGCGATCTCGATCCGTCCGGCTTTTTGGCGCGCTACGGTAAAGGCCGACGCCGCAAGATCGCCGGGTTCCGGAAAATCGGAGCGATAATGCGCGCCGCGCGAGTTTTCGCGCCGCAGCGCCGCGAGCGCAATGACTCGGCTGATCTCGCATAGCGAGCGCAGGTTGAGCCAATCGTGCCAAGTCAAATTAAAGCGCCGATCGCTGTCGGGAATTCCGGTTTCGAGAAGTTCCGCCTCGATCGCGTCGAGCGTCGCAAGGCCGCGTTCCATGCCGGCGCGATGGCGCACCACGCCGACATCGTCCCACATTGTGTCGAGGAGTTTCTCGCGCAACGCATTCAAATCGCCGGGTGCGCGTGAGAATGGGCGCTGCGCGCGATCCAGTTCGGCATCGAGCACGTCCGGATCGGGTGGGCGATAGCCCGGGTGCTTGGCGATCCAGCGCGGCATCTCATCGCCGGCAATACCGCCGAAGACGGTGGAATTGGCGACACCGTTGCCGCCGAGCCGGTTGGCGCCATGCATGCCGCTCGCGTCCTCCCCTGCGACAAAAAGGCCGAAGCATTCCGTCGCCGTGTCCACGTCGCAGATTACCCCACCCATAAAATAGTGCGCGGTGGGCACCACTTCGACCAGGCCGCCGGCAAGATCGAAGCCGCAATCGCGGCAGCGGTCCACCATGCCCTCAAATTCCTTGGCGACGTTGGCGGGGCCAAGATGGGCCATTTGGATGTAGACCCCGCCATGCGGCGTCGTCCGTCCCGCCCGCATTTCCGCATAGATGGCGCGGCTGACGACGTCGCGTGTGGCGCGCTCCAGCTTTGGGTCGTAGTCGCCCATGAAACGGTGCATGGCGCCGTTGAGGAGATGTCCGCCGGCCCCGCGGAGGCCCTCTTCCAGGACCGTGCCGGTCATCCGCGTATCGGGACCCGCCAACAATCCGGTCGGATGGAACTGCACCATTTCCATGTCGCGCAGCGGCAGACCCAGCCGCAGCGCCATCGCCAATCCGTCCATGCTCTTATCGCCGGATGGCGTGTGATAGCGATACATGGTCGGGCCGCCGCCAGTAGCGAGCAGCACGGCCTGGGCACTGACGAAGCGGAAAACGCCGCTGCGCATATCGATCATCAGCGCACCGGCGACCGCGCCGTCCTTCTCGGGGATGAGCGCGACGGCGCGGTGTTCCTCGAGGCGGCGGATCGGCCGCGCCCAGACCTGTTCCATCAGCCGGTTCATGATCTCGATGCCGGTGAGATCGCCCTTGTGCACGGTGCGATCGAAGCTTTGCCCGGCGAACGCCTTGCCGTGCAGCGTGCCGTCTGGATTGCGATCGAAAAAGCAGCCGATCTCGTTTTCCAGTTCCCGCACTCGTTCGACGGCGGTCGAAACCAGTTTCCAGGCGAGCTCTTGATGCGTCAGCCATTTGCCGCCCTCGATCGTGTCCATGAAATGACGCTCGATCGAGTCGCCGGGATTGAGCGCTACGTTGTAGCCGCCTTGCACCATCCGGGTGCAGCCGCACTTGCCGAGCAAGCCTTTGGCCGCGACCGTGATGTCGAGATCGGAATTTGCTTTGTGCGCGTGCAGCGCGGCGAACAGCCCGGCGCCGCCGGAGCCGAGGATCAGAACATCGGTCTTGAGACGTTCGATTATCATGCCGTCCTTCAAAACACGCGCACGAGGAATGCGAAAGCGACGATGGCGGAAACCGCCGCCGCCAGCGTGGCAAGCTGCTTTTGGCCCTCGCGCCAATCGAGGTTCTCGATCACCAGAATGCGCAAGCCGCCGAGCAGATGAACGGTGAACAGAAACACGAGAACTACTTCGGCGCACTTCACCGGCGGCCGGTCGGTCCAGCGCAGGAAACCTTCAAACCGCGACTCGCCTTCGATGGCGAGGCTGAGCGCCAAAAAATGCAGCGGAAGAAAGATCGCAAGCGCAAGCCCGGAGATCCGGTGCACCATTGCGGCCAGCCACAACGCGCTGCCGCGATGTTTTAAATTCCGCGCGGTCACGGCAGCACCACGGCGGCCACCGCGCGAATGCCGAGCGCGGCGAGCAAGAGCCCGAACCCGATCGCGCAAAGGCCGGCGCGCCGTTCGGTCAGCGGCGACCACTCGTGAAGGACATTGCGCAGGCCGATCGCGGCGTGAATGGAAACCGCGGCGACGAAAAGTCCGTAGAACGCCGCCCAGGCGATACTGCCGCGCGTGCGCGCCAGCACATCGGACGCCGATAGTCCCCGACGCGCAGCGTAGAAGATCACGGCAATGTGGACGAGAACGAGAGGCGCCATAATCGCCGCTGTGGCCCGCTGCCAGACATAGAGCCGCACGTTCATGCCGTGATCTCGCCCTTCAAATAGGCCGCGGCGCTGCGCCGCTTGAGGCCCGCGATGGCGGCGGTCGGATTGAGCGACTGCGGGCACAGTTGCTGGCAGGACTGATGCGAATGGCAGGCGTGACAGCCGCCGGAGCCGGATATCGCCCGTAAGCGCGCGGTATTGCCGCCGTCGCGCTCGTCGTTGATCAGCGTCCAGGCGCGCGTGAGCGCGGCCGGACCGAGATAATCGGCGTTCCAACGCACCGTATCGCATGCCGAATAGCATACGCCGCAATTGATGCATTCGATCGCGGCATCGGCGGCGATGCGCGCGGGCGTGTCGGGCCTGATCGGCATGATCGCCTCGTGGCGGGATTTGGTCGGCGCGAAAACACCCTTCGCCTGTTGCCACTTTTCGAAAAACGCCCGCATGTCGGTGGCGAGGTCCTTGATCACCGGCAAATTCTCGAGCGGGCCGATTTCGAGGCGTCCGCCATGGGCGACCTTTGCGACGTGGGTGCGGCAAGTCCATCGCGGCTTGCCGTTGACCGTCATGGCGCACGAGCCGCAAACCCCGACACGGCACGCGAAACGGTAGGACAGCGTCGGGTCGATGTGGCGCTGCACGAAAGTCACGACATCGAGCACCGTCTGGCTTTCGCGCTGTGGTACGCCATAGGTCTCGTAACGGCCGTGTTCTCCGCCGCGCCAGAGCGATACCGAAAGTTCCGAATGCATGCGGGCCGCTGCTCCCTGAGGGCGCGCGTTTTTTGCGCTTATTCTGCATAGTTTAGCAAGCGAGGTCCCACTGACAAAGCCAGCTCGGCGTGACGCAGGTGCGGATGCCGCAACGCGCTGCAAACCGTGTTCGCCGTGGAGGCGCCGCGACGTGACGCGCTATAATCGCCGGCAAAAGGACGGGAGGAACGGCGATGGCCGGGCTTGAGCTCAGTTATGTCCACGGCGCGAGCGATCAGCCGCTGATCGGTGAAACCATCGGACGATTTTTCAACGCGGCCTGCCCAAAATGGACTTCGCGCCCGGCGCTGATCGTTCGGGGTCAGAACGTTCGCCTCACCTATGGCGAGCTGCGGGACGCGGTGGACAAGCTTGCCGCCGGACTTTTGACGCTCGACCTCAATCCGGGCGACCGTATAGGCATCTGGTCGCCCAACAACAGCGAGTGGGTGCTGACCCAGTTCGCCACCGCCAAGGCCGGACTTATCTTGGTCAACATCAATCCGGCCTATCGCCTCGTCGAAGTCGAATACGCGCTCAACACAGTCGGCTGCAAGGCGCTCATCATCCCTGAGCGTTTCAAGACCTCCGACTACGTGGGCATGCTGCACGAACTGGCCCCGGAGCTCGGCCGCGCGCAACCGGGCAAGCTTGAAGCGCCGCGGCTGCCTGCGCTCCGTTCGGTCATTCTCATCGGCGACGGCTGGCATCCGGGAACCTTCCGCTTCTCCGAAATTCCGGCGCGCGGCGGCGCGGCAGAGGCGCAGCGTATCGCCGAGCTTGGGCCGCAATTGCAATTCGACGAGCCGATCAACATCCAGTTCACGTCGGGCACGACGGGATTTCCGAAAGGCGCCACGCTGTCGCACCACAACGTTCTCAACAACGGATTTTTCATCGGCGAAGCCATGCGGCTCACGCCCGAGGATCGCCTGTGCATCCCGGTGCCGCTTTATCATTGTTTCGGCATGGTGCTCGGCAACTTGGCGGCGCTGACACACGGCGCCTGCATGGTTTTCCCGGGCGAAGGCTTCGACCCCCTCGCCACATTGCAAACCGTGGCCGAGGAACGCTGCACCGCCCTGCACGGCGTGCCGACGATGTTCATCGCGCAGCTCGATCATCCCGAGTTTGGCCGCTTCGACCTCTCATCGCTGCGCACCGGCATCATGGCCGGCTCGCCGTGCCCGATCGAGGTGATGAAGCGCGCCGTCGCCAAAATGAACTTGAGCGAAATCACCATCGCCTATGGCATGACCGAGACGAGCCCGGTCAGCTTCCAGAGCTCAACAACCGATCCGCTCGAGCGCCGCGTCTCGACCGTCGGGCGCATTCAACCCCATATCGAGGTCAAGATCGTCGATCGCAACGGCCGCATCGTGCCGACGGGAACGCCGGGCGAACTTCTGACCCGCGGCTATTCGGTGATGCTGGGCTACTGGAATGACGAAGAGCGCACCCGCGAAGCGATCGATGCCGCGCGGTGGATGCATACCGGCGATCTCGCCACGATCGACGCCGAGGGCTACTGCAACATCGTCGGCCGCATCAAGGACATGATCATCCGCGGCGGCGAGAACCTGTCTCCGCGTGAGATCGAGGAATTCCTCTATCGCCATCCGAAAATCCAGGACGTTCAGGTTATCGGCGTGCCGGACGATCGCTATGGCGAGGAAATTTGCGCCTGGGTCAAGCTGCGCCCCGGCGTCACCTCGAGCGAGGAGGAGATCCGTGCCTTCTGCCGCGACCAGATCGCGCACTATAAGGTGCCACGCTACGTCAAATTCGTCGATGAATTTCCAATGACTGTCACCGGCAAGATTCAAAAATTCATCATGCGCGAACGCACCATCGCCGAACTCGGACTGAAAGTGCAGAAGACGGCGTGAGAATTAGCGTCTCGCCTTTGTACTAAAGCGAAATGAGTTATGACTAAACACACGGTCCGTTATGGCCGGACTTGTTCCGGCCATCTACGTCTTTGTTTTAATGCCGATTTAAGTCGTGGATACCCGCCACAGGCGAGCTTCGCGACGCCGTTTTGAGAACGGCTATGCGCGGGCATGACGAGTCAAGCAATCTCATAGCGCTCTAGCTTAGGTCTTGACCTTCTCATCTTCGACCACGCGCGAGACGGCGGGGCGCTTGAGCAGCCGATCCTTATGCGCGGCGTAATTCTTAAGCTCCGCCATCGGCAGCTCTCGCCGCACGCCCCAGGTGTAAAAAACAAACGCGTAGGGATCGAGGACCGAATACTGGTCGGAGAGCCATTCGCGGGCCGCCAGCATGCCGTCGATCTGTTTCAGATAACCGTGAAAGGTCTTCAGTCCCATTTCCTTGATGCCGGTAAACGCCGACGTATCGGCGGTGTATCGCTCCGGCCGGCCGACATGGGCGTGCGCCGGGTGCACGCTGGTTGCGAAGAAGCCGATCAAAGATAGCGCCTTGGCTTCGGCCAAGGCGTCCGTCGGCCATAGCCCGAACCGCTTGCCGAGATAGGGCAGGATGGCGGTGTTCTCGGTTAGCGGCGCGCCGTTGTCGAGACGCAGCGCTGGCACACGCCCGAGCGGATTGATTTTTAGATAGGCTTCGGTGCGCTGCTCGCCGCCGGCGAGATCGACCTTCTTGGCCTCGTATTTCTCGCCGCTTTCCTCCAGGACGATATGCGAAGCCAGCGAACAAGCACCCGGAGCGTAGTAGAGCGTCAACATAACAAATCTCCCTTAACTCACATTGTAAAACCCGGCCTCCTCACGGGACATGCCGGTCACGAGCTTCTGATCACGAGGTTTAAGCAGATCGACGTTGCCGATGAAAGCGCGCGCTTTTCTTCACTTTATCTTGTTCAAGATCGGCAACCAGGTCTGTTGCTCCTTGTCTACGAAGGCGAGCGTCTGCTCGGGCGTCATGGCGCGCGAATAGCTGCCGACATTGGCAAGGCGCTTCTTGAATTCAGGATTGCTGACGACTTTGGCGAGATCTGTACTGGCCTTGCTGATAATCGGCGCCGGCGTGTTCAGCGGCGCCACCAGGACTTGCCACCCGGCGGCGACAACACCCGGCAGCGTTTCCGCCATCGTCGGCAGGTCCGGAAACTGCTGCAAACGTTCGGAGGCGGCGACCGCGATCAGCTTCACTTGCCCAGCCTTCACCGTCCCGACGATTCCGGAATAGCCCTCGATGATCATCGACACGCGTCCACCGGCAACGTCGGCGAGCGCCGCCGCTGGCCCGGCATTATAGGGCACGGGAAGGAGTTGAATGTCGGCTCGCTCTTGCAACAAGAGGCCGGTCAGATGCGTCAGCCTGCCGACGCCGGTCACGGCGATCGAAATTGTGCCCGGTTGTTTTTTGGCGAGCGCGATCAGTTCCGGCAGCGAGTTGACGCCGAGCGACGGGCTGACCGCGACGAACATCGGATTTTCCGCCGTGAATCCGATCGGCAAAAAGTCGCGCGGCAGCTTCAGAGGCAGGTTAGGCGCAGTCTGCAGCGCCGCGAAGGTCGAAAGCGCCGGCATGAACAACGTGTACCCGTCGGGCGCGGCCTCCGCCGCGGCGCGGGCGGCGATGCTGCCGTTGGCGCCGGCGTGATTGACGATGATCACTTGGCGGCCCCAGGCTTGGGTCAGGCCATCGGCGACAAAACGGGCGTCGACATCGGGCGTGGAGCCGGGCGGGGCGTCCGAAATCACCGAGACGGTTTTGTCCGGGTAGTTGTCGGCTTGCGCATGTGCCGAGGGTGCCGCCGCCGTCAATAGGCATGACACGACGATGCCAATCCAATGCCGACCACTGTTCATCTCATCCTCCCGGCAATGCCGGTCATGATATGGGGCGCGCGCGATCGTTTCCACTGGCATCGCGGGCCTGCGCCAAACCGACACGGGCCGATGTCGCCGATTATTTTCGGAATCATGTTTTAGCTTTCGATCCGGTCGAGGTTTGCTGTCATGCGCGTTATGACGCGGCGGAAACAGGCGAGATCGCGCGCGCCGAGCCCGCGCTCCGCCTCCTCGGTAATGCCGCGAGCCACGCCGAGCAACGCGTTGCGAATCCGCTTCGCCTTGGCAGCGAGGAAGACGCGCACCTTGCGGCGATCGTCGTTGCCGCGGCGGCGGCGAATGAGGCGGGCTCTTTCCATGCCGCGCAGCGCGATCACCGTGGTCGGTTCCATCATTCCAACCCGCGCCGACAATTCCCGCTGCGAGAGCCCGTCGGCGTTCCACAGCACGCGCAAAAAATACCACTGACCGCGGGTGACGCCATAAGCCGCGATCCGCCGCTCTAATAGCCGCTGAAAGGCGCGGTGCGCATCGCGCACGAGATAACCGGACGAAAGCCGCGGCGGAAAATCGCTCCGACGTTGCGGCGGAGATTTTATTCTTGATGAATGTCGCGGCGGCATCGGCGTTGACAGGTCAAGGAGGGCATGCCGATAATACTTAGCATTCTATGCAATAGGAAAACGAACGATGCAACAGCCCGTGCGCGGCAAAGAAAAGAGCGGCGGGGAA
>DASPWC010000082.1:0-3239 GCA_035622055.1 Xanthobacteraceae bacterium
CCATCTTCTTATGCCGGGCCGCGCCTATTGCGGCGCGATCTCCGTTGCCCAAATCGGCATTCCCGACTCGGTATTGGAGCGTATTCGGCCGCGCACTTTCGAGAACATTCCGAAACTGTGGCGCAACGAGTTTCCGGCGCCGCGCATGGAAGGCCACAAATACAACCGCGGCCATGTGGTGATCGTATCGGGTCCATTGTGGTCGACCGGCGCCGCCAGGCTGGCAGCGCGAGGGGCGCTGCGAGCGGGAGCAGGACTGGTGACTATCGCCAGTCCACGCGACGCGCTTGCCGTCAACGCCGCAGCAAATCTTGCGGTGATGGTGCGGCCGGTCGACGGTGCCGCTGAATTGACCGCGTTTCTTGGCGATCCTCGGTTCAATGTCCTGGCGATCGGTCCCGGAATCGGTGTCAATGAAACGACTTGCGAACTCGTCCTCTCGGGTCTCACCGGTGACCGCGCCGTCGTGCTCGACGCCGATGCCATGACGAGCTTCGCCAAGGCACCGGAGAGGCTCGCCGCGGCGCTCCGGGCGCGCGGCGACCGGGCGACGATCCTGACACCGCATGAGGGTGAGTTTGCGCGATATTTCAATAACCTAGACGATAGTACTAAAGCCGGCTCGAAGCTTGACAGGGCGCGAAGAGCGGCAAGACTGACGGGATCGACCGTTCTCGTTAAGGGACCTGACACTGTGGTCGCCGCCGCTGACGGCCGCGCCTGCATTGCCGCCAACGCACCGGCCACCCTCGCAACCGCGGGTGCCGGCGATGTGCTGACCGGCATCGCCGCAGGCTTGTTGGCGCAACATATGCCGGCATTTGAGGCCGCTGCAGCGGCGGTCTGGGTTCACGGTGAAGCTGCGAGGGCCTTCGGTCCTGGGCTCATATCAGAGGACTTGCCGGAAATGCTGCCGCGGGTTTACCGCACCCCGTTTGGCTAAGCCTCCAGCCAAAAACGGCGGCCGTCGGCGGCCGATTTTTGTTGGTGGCGTGTGCTGGCTCCGTGATATAAGCCGCGCCAGCGGGCCGCCCTGCGCGTCGCGGGCGTGGCGGAATTGGTAGACGCGCGGGATTTAGGTTCCCGTGACGAAAGTCGTGGGGGTTCGAGCCCCTCCGCCCGCACCAGCCGGGTGGTCTCTTCCAAAACTTGGCGGACACGCCGCAAACCGAGCGATATTATTTGGTCCACGATATGGGCCGTGAAGAGTAATGCCGATGGAAGTGACCGAAACCGCCGCGGCGGGTCTTAAGCGCGAATATCGCGTTGTCGTCCCGGCAACCGACCTTGAGGCCAAGGTGAATGCGCGGCTCGACGATCTCAAGGGCCGCGTACAACTTAGAGGCTTTCGGCCGGGAAAAGTCCCGGTCGCCCACCTCAAGCGGCTCTATGGCAAATCCGCCATGGCAGAGGTCATCGAGGCGGCAGTGCGGGAAGCCAATTCCAAGATCGTGACCGATCGCGGATTTAAATTGGCCACCGAACCTAAAGTCGTGCTGCCGCCCGAGGAGGGCGCCGTCGAAGGCATCATCGCGGGCAAGGCGGATCTCGCCTATACGGTCGAGATGGAAATCGTGCCGCCAATAGCGCTCGCCGATTTCAAAACCATCAAGCTCGAACGGCTCACTGCGCCGGTCGAGGATGCGGAGGTCGATGCAGCGCTGACGACGCTTGCCGAGCAAAACCGGCCCTACCTCGATAAGGCGAATGCGCCGGCGGAGGATGGAGATCGCATAACCATTTCGTTCGAGGGTACGGTCGACGGAGCTCCGTTCGAGGGCGGCTCGGGCGACGACGTAGGCTTGGTGCTCGGGGCGGGCCAGTTCATTCCCGGATTCGAGGAGCAACTGCTCGGCGTCAAGACGGGCGACAGCCGGACCGTGAACGTCAAATTTCCGGAAAGTTACCGGGCGATCGCGGTGGCCGGCAAAGACGCAGTTTTCACAGTCACCGCAAAGAAAGTCGAAGCGCCTGGTTCAGTCGCGCCGGATGACGATTTTGCCAAATCGCTCGGACTGGAATCGATTGCCAAATTGCGCGAAGCGGTTCGTGAACGGATCGAGCGGGAGCATGCCGGCGCCACGCGCCAAAAGATTAAGCGCGCGCTGTTGGATCAACTTGACGCAGGTCACAAGTTTGAGCCGCCTCCGACTTTGGTCGAGGAGGAGTTCAAAAACGTTTGGACGGCCATCGAAAACGATCTCAAGCAACAGGGGCGGACTTTCGCCGATGAGGGAACGTCCGAAGAAAAAGCCCGGGAGGAATACCGCGCGATTTCCGAACGTCGCGTGCGACTGGGCCTCGTGCTCGCGGAGATTGGTGAAAAAAACAATCTCAAGGTGACCGACGAACAACTGACTCAGGCGATCGTCGCCCAGGCTAGAATGGCGCCCGGTCAAGAACAGCAGGTTTGGGATTATTACCGCAACAATCCAACCGCGCTCGCCGCTTTGCGCGCGCCACTATTCGAAGACAAAGTTGTCGATTTCCTCCTCGAATTGGCCGAGGTCACGGAAAAGCCAGTTTCTCGGGACGAACTATTCAAGGAAGACGAGGACTGATGCGGCTTGCGCTGGGGCGTCGGCCGGTAGGACGACTTGCCAGGGCGATATCTACGCATATCTACGGTGGTGGGCCGGTCAATGTGCAGTTGTGCGCTACGGCGCCTTCGACAAAGTGCCCGACTCAAGCCACATTGCGTGAACCGACTGCACCACGTTAATGCCCTGCGACCGGACCGAGGTGAGGCGACCCAAAGTCAGGTGAGTGATGCGCGATCCAAATGACACATACATGAACTACCTGGTCCCGATGGTGGTCGAACAGACCAATCGCGGGGAGCGGGCCTACGACATCTATTCGCGGCTGCTCAAGGAGCGGATCATCTTCATTACCGGTCCGGTGGAAGACGGCATGGCGTCGCTCGTTGTTGCGCAGCTTCTGTTTCTCGAGGCTGAGAATCCGAAAAAGGAAGTCTCGATGTACATCAATTCGCCGGGCGGCGTGGTGACCTCGGGTCTGGCGATCTATGACACGATGCAATTTATTCGGCCGGCCGTATCGACCTTGTGCACGGGCCAGGCTGCGTCGATGGGGTCGCTGCTTCTTGCCGCAGGGGCCAAGGATCTTCGGTTTGCGCTGCCAAATGCCCGGATCATGGTGCACCAGCCGTCAGGCGGGTTCCAAGGCCAGGCAACCGACATCATGCTGCATGCCCAAGAGATCCTGAACCTGAAGCG
>DASPWC010000083.1:0-2718 GCA_035622055.1 Xanthobacteraceae bacterium
ATAGGTGGTCAGAAATTCTTCGCGGCTGTTGAGGATGCCGTAGGTATTGGCGTCTTTGTTGCGATAAAACAGCCGCGCGCCGTCCTCGACCTGCGCGGCCGCCATCATCGGATCGAGGCCGGCCCAGGCGTCGACATCGCCGCGAATGAGCGCGGTCTTGCCGTCGGGATGCTGCAGCAGCACCTCGCTGATATCCTTCTCGCTCATGCCAACCGACAGCAAGGCACGCACCAGGAAAATGTGCGGATCGGTGCCGCGCGTCACCGCGACGCGCTTGCCTTTAAGATCCTCGATCTTGCCGATCGGCGTGTCCTTTCTGGTGACCAGCGCCGTCCATTCCGGGCGGGAATAGACGTAGATCGATTTTATCGGATTGCCGTTGATCTTGCCGAGCAGCGCCGCGGAACCCGCCGTCGAGCCGAAATCGATCGAACCGGCATTGAGAAATTCCAGCGCTTTATTGGAGCCGAGCGTCTGCACCCAGCGGATACCGATGCCATCGCTGGCGAATTCCTTCTCCAGGAGGCCCTGCTCTTTGAGCAGCATGGAGACCGGATTGTAGGTCGCCCAATCAATTCGGATTTCCGACGGCTTATCGGCGGCGCGCACCGGGCGCCCGAGGACAAGCGGCAAAAAGACGGCGCCCGAGGCACCCGTAACGAAGCGGCGACGCGTCACCATGACAAACCTCCACACCTAGTTTATTCCATAAGCGGGCCATTTTAGCCCGTCAATCGGAAAGAACTCCTACAAATATGTTGTGGGATAGAAGAATCCCACACCGGATATCCATTCGGATGCAAAGGATCCTCGTGCATGCGATCGCGATGACACCGTGTGGCCGCTCCGCTAAGCCTATTGCATGCTGGAAGTTCAACATTCGCATCGCGGTGGCGGCGACCTAATCGATCCGGCGGCGATCACCGCCGAACTTAAGGGGCTCGCCGAGCGCCATGCCGACCGCGAGTTGCGCACTGCGGTCGCCCAATGCCTGAAAGCCGCGCTGACGCGAGGGCGCGCCCGCGCCGAGGATTTGCTGCGCAAGGACCGGCACGGGCGGCGATGCGCCGAGCGCCTGTGTCAGATGCAAGATGAAATCATCCGCATTCTGTTCGATTTCACCAGCCGCGAACTTTATCCGACTCGGGTGCCGTCCGAGGCCGAGCGCATGGCGGCGATCGCGACCGGCGGCTATGGCCGCGGTCTGCTGGCGCCGGGTTCCGACATCGATCTGCTGTTTCTGCTCCCTTACAAACAAACCGCATGGGGAGAGTCGGTCGCTGAGGCGCTGCTGTATTGTCTGTGGGACATGGGACTGAAGGTCGGCCATGCGACACGCTCGGTCGACGAATCGATTCGCCAGGCCAAGGCCGATATGACGATTCGGACCGCGCTTCTCGAATCGCGGTATCTGTTCGGCGACGCCAAGCTCTACAGCGGGCTGACCGCGCGCTTCGATAAAGAAGTGGTCCAGGGCACCGCGGCGGAATTCGTCACCGCCAAACTTGCCGAGCGCGAGGAGCGCCTTCGCCGCACCGGCCAGTCGCGTTATTTGGTGGAGCCCAACGTCAAGGACGGCAAGGGCGGGCTGCGCGATCTGCACACGTTGTTCTGGATCGCCAAATACGTTTATCGCGTGCGCGAACCCGAGGAGCTGATCGAGCGCGGCGTATTCGATCGCGAAGAATACAATATGTTCCGCCGTTGCGAAGATTTCCTGTGGTCGGTCCGCTGCAATATGCACTTTCTCGCCGGCCGCGCCGAGGAGCGATTGTCGTTCGACATCCAGCGCGATATTGCGGTGCGGCTCGGCTACACCGCGCATCCCGGCTTGCGCGACGTCGAGCGGTTCATGAAGCACTACTTTCTCACCGCCAAACATGTCGGCGATCTGACCGCCATCCTTTGCGCCGGTCTCGAGGAGCGCCAGGCCAAGCCGGCGCCGGTGTTGAACCGCTTGATGGCGCGTTTTCGTCCCGCTCCAGCGCCCAAGACGTTGAGCGGCACCGACGATTTCGTGGTTGACAACAACCGCATCAATATCGCGCGCGCCGACGTGTTCAGGCGCGATCCGGTCAACCTGATCCGGATTTTTCGGCTCGCGCAGCAGCACGACCTCGCTTTCCATCCCGAGGCGATGCGCGTCGCCACGCGTTCGCTCAAGCTGATCGACAAGCGTGTGCGGCACGATCCGGAGGCCAACCGGCTGTTCCTCGAAATCCTGACCTCGGAACACGCCGCCGAAATTGTCCTGCGGCGCATGAACGAAGTCGGCGTGCTCGGCGCCTTCGTGCACGCATTCGGCCGCATCGTCGCGATGATGCAATTCAACATGTATCACCACTACACCGTCGACGAGCATTTGATCCGTTGCATCGGCGTGCTTAACGAGATCGCCCGCGGCGAGAACGCCGAAGTTTCGCTCGCGAGCGAACTGATCAAGACGATCCAGCCGCAGCATCGCCTGCTTCTCTGCGTCGCACTGTTCCTGCACGACATCGCCAAGGGACGCGTGGAAGACCACTCGATCGCCGGCGCC
Source organism: Xanthobacteraceae bacterium (assembly GCA_035622055.1). Taxonomy (GTDB): domain Bacteria; phylum Pseudomonadota; class Alphaproteobacteria; order Rhizobiales; family Xanthobacteraceae; genus BOG-931. The sequence goes on from DASPWC010000083.1 coordinate 2,540, forward strand.
CGCCTCGCCCGGCGTCTCGGCCCGCGGCTGGGCTTAAGCCCGGCCGACTCCGAACTGGTCGCCTGGCTGGTCGAGGTTCACCTCGTGATGTCGACGGTGGCGCAATCGCGCGACCTTTCCGACCGCAAGACCATCGAGAACTTCGCCGCGGTGGTGCAGTCGTTGGAGCGCATGAAGCT
>DASPWC010000084.1:0-6608 GCA_035622055.1 Xanthobacteraceae bacterium
CCGGCTTCGTCATAGGCGATGGACGCCGCAACTGGATCTCCGGCATCGCGCAGATTGACAAAATTGACGCCCTTGACGACGCGCCCATCCTTCACATCGAGACAAGGAATGACTCGGACCTTGAACATTTCAGGCCGTCGCCCGCGCATCGCGCAAAAGCGCCAGCGCGGCCGCGGCGTCGAGCCGCCCGTCGTAGAGCGCTCGGCCGGCGATCGCGCCGGCAAGCTTGCGTGCCCGCGGCGCGATGAGCGCGCGCACATCGGCGAGCGAGGCGAGGCCCCCGGATGCGATGACCGGCACCGAGATTTTGTCGGCAAGCGCAATCGTGGCGTCGAGGTTCAGACCTTCGAGCATGCCGTCGCGATTGACGTCGGTATAGATGATGGCGCCGATCCCGGCGTCTTCGAAACGGCGCGCCACATCGATGGCCTCAAGCGCGGAGGTTTTCGCCCAGCCTTCGACGGCGACTTTGCCGTCGCGGGCATCGAGTCCGACGGCGATGCGGCCCGGATTGGCGCGCGCCGCGTCTTTCACGAGCGCAGGATCGCGCACCGCCGCGGTTCCTACGATCACGCGTGCGACGCCCCGGCCGAGCCAAGCGTCGATCGTCACGCGGTCGCGGACGCCGCCGCCGAGTTGCACGGGAATTTTCACCGCGCCAAGGATCCGGTCGACGGCGCCGGCATTGATGGGCTTGCCGGCAAATGCGCCGTCAAGATCGACGATATGGAGATATTCGAACCCCTGCTGCTCGAATACATGTGCTTGGGCCGCGGGGTCGCGGTTGAAGACAGTCGCGCGCGCCATGTCGCCTTGCCGAAGGCGAACCGCCTCGCCGTTTTTCAGATCGATGGCGGGAAACAGGATCACGGCTTCCACTTCAGGAAATTTGCGATCAGCATCAGGCCAAGCTTCTGGCTTTTCTCGGGGTGAAATTGCGTACCGACGATATTGTCGCGTCCGACGATCGCGGTCACGGCGCCGCCGTAATCCGTCTGCGCGACAAGGTCGCTTGGCCGCGATGGATTGAGCGCATACGAGTGGACAAAATAAGCGTGCAATCCTTCCGGCCCCAGCGTCAGCCCGTCGAGCAGCGGGTGCGGCCGCGCGACGTTTAGCGTGTTCCAGCCCATGTGCGGAATTTTCAGGTCCGGATCGACCGGCGTGATCCGGTCAACTTCGCCGGCGATCCAACCGAGACCCTCGGTCACTTCATATTCGCGTCCGCGCTCGGCAAGAAGCTGCATGCCCACGCATATGCCGAGGAAAGGATGCCCGTTGCGGCGCACCGCTTGTTCGAGCGCCTCCACCATGCCCGGCACGGCATCGAGTCCGCGCCGGCAATCGGCAAAAGCGCCGACGCCCGGCAGCACCACCCGATCGGCGCGCGCGACGACATCGGGATCGCTTGTCACTGTGATCATCCGGTCCCGTCCGACATGCGCCGCGCGCTCGAACGCCTTCGCGGCGGAATGCAAATTACCCGAGCCATAGTCGACAATCGCGACGGTCACCCATGTCCTCCCGGTTCCGGGAACAGTCCGATCACACCCGAACGATCCGCGGTCAAGGAGTCCGCCGTCATTCGCGGAGCGGACGAAGAGCCCGGCGCTCTCGGTGGGGTGGATTGCCGAGCCGGAGCCTGACGCACCCATGCGTCGAAAAAGCGCCGCTCAGCCTCTTCCGCATCGTGGCCGCTGACCACCCCGACATTCCGCCAGCCGCGGCGGGAAAGTGTAAAGCGCTGGAGCGTACCGGCTTCGAGCCCAGCGAAGAGCGAGATCATCGCGCTGATCAGCGCTATGCTCAACACCGAGGCGCCGAGCGCACGCAACGCCGCGTCAATTCCAACCGAGATTAAAAGATAGATCGTCAGCACCAGCCACAAACGGTGCCGCAACATCCACAACGGCGTCAGCAGAAAAGCCCACCAGGAGAAGCCGTCACGCACGAAAATAAAGCGGTCCGTAGCCGCCGAGTCGGCAGCGTTTCGCGACGGCGGTTGGTGCACGGTATAGACGGACATCGACAGATCTTTCAAAACCGGGTTTGAGGTGTTTTTCCCATACTAGAGATCATAAACTCGCCAGTGTCCTTTCCCTTCCGAAGTTCGCCCCAGAACGCGCCGCAGGATCTGGCGAACTTCGGAATCGCGACACTAGTTGCCGAGTGTGCCCTTGGTCGAGGGAACCTCGTTCGCGGCGTGCGGATCGATGGCAATGGCGGCCCGCAACGCGCGCGCCAGACCTTTGAAGCAGGATTCGGCAATATGATGATCATTGCCGCCGTAGAGGGTTGCGACGTGTAAGGTCACGCCCGCATTGATCGCGAAGGCCTGGAACCATTCCTGCACAAGCTCCGTATCGAACGGCCCGATTTTGGCGCGCACGAATTTAACGTTGAATACCAGGAACGGCCGCCCCGAAATGTCGAGCGCAACGCACGTGAGCGCCTCGTCCATCGGCAGGTGGACATCGGCATAGCGCGTGATGCCCTTCATGTCGCCAAGCGCCTGTTTCAAGGCCTGGCCGAGCGCAATGCCGACATCCTCGGTCGTGTGGTGGTGATCGACATGCAGGTCGCCCTTGGCTTTGACGCGCATGTCGATGCGCGAATGCCGGGCCAGCAGATCGAGCATGTGATCGAGAAAACCGATGCCGGTCGCAATCGACGACAGGCCGGACCCGTCGAGATCGACGGCGACCTCGACCTCGGTCTCCTTGGTCTTGCGGGCAACCGCGCCCTTGCGCATTTCGCTCTCCACCGCTCGATGGCGGGCTTTTATCAGGGCCGGCTACAACTCGCCACTGGCGCGAGCACGCAATTGCATTGCCGGCGGCCAACTCTTAAATCATGCTTTACGATGAAGCTTTCCAGCCCGGGTCAGCGGGTCCGAGCCGTCTAGTCAGCCATCGCGTTCAGATCATCGAGTTAGCATCGAGTCCGGTCTATCCAAGCCCATGGTATCTGCAGAAGCGGGCCAAACCGGCCCCTGGCACGGCACGACGATCCTGACGGTTCGCAAAGGCGGGTTGGTCGCCATTGGCGGCGATGGACAGGTCTCGATTGGTCAGACCATCATCAAGGCCAATGCCAAGAAAGTACGCCGGCTCGGCGGCGGCTCGGTCATCGGCGGCTTCGCCGGCGCTACGGCGGACGCTTTCACTCTGTTCGAAAGGCTCGAATCCAAGCTCGAGCAATATCCCGGTCAATTGACGCGCGCCGCCGTCGAGCTTGCCAAGGATTGGCGCACCGACCGATACCTGCGCCGGCTCGAAGCGATGATGATTGTCGCCGATGAAGACGTATCGCTCGTGCTTACCGGCACCGGCGACGTGCTTGAGCCCGAGGCGGGCGTGGTTGGGATCGGCTCCGGCGGCAATTACGCGCTCGCGGCGGCCAGAGCGTTATTGGAAGGACCGCTCGACGCGGAGGCCATCGTGCGCCGCTCGCTCGACATCGCGGCCGAGATCTGCGTGTACACCAATCGCAATGTGACGATAGAGACGTTGAAAGCGTGACCGACTTCTCCCCTCGCGAAATCGTTTCTGAACTCGACCGCTTCATCGTCGGCCAGGCGGACGCCAAGCGCGCGGTCGCAATCGCGCTGCGCAATCGCTGGCGCCGGCTGCAGCTTGACGAACGCCTGCGCGAAGAGGTCTTGCCGAAAAACATATTGATGATCGGTCCCACCGGGGTCGGCAAAACCGAAATTTCCCGCCGCCTCGCCAAGCTCGCGGGAGCGCCTTTCCTCAAGGTAGAGGCAACGAAATTCACCGAAGTCGGTTATGTCGGCCGCGACGTCGAACAAATCGTTCGCGACTTGGTTGAGGTCGCGATCACCATGACTCGCGAGAAAAAACGCAAGGACGTGCAGGCGCGCGCGCAGCAAGCGGCCGAAAACCGCGTACTCGACGCTTTGGTCGGAGCGAATGCGAGTTCTTCGACCAAAGAAGCCTTCCGCAAGAAATTGCGGACCGGAGAACTCAACGACAAGGAGATCGAAATAGAAATACAGGCGGCGGGCGCCGGTTTGCCGCTCTTTGATATTCCGGGAATGCCCGGCGCGCAGATGGGCGCAATTTCGATCGGCGATATTTTCGGTAAGCTCGGCGGCGGGCGCACCAAAACACGTCGTGTCACGGTGGTGGATTCCTACAACATTCTCATCAACGAGGAATCCGACAAATTGCTCGACGCCGAGCAGCTCACACAGGAAGCCATCAAGGTTGTCGAGAATAACGGCATCGTCTTTCTCGACGAAATCGACAAGATTTGCGCGCGCGAGGGCCGTATCGGCGCCGATGTTTCACGCGAAGGCGTGCAACGCGACCTGTTGCCCTTGATCGAAGGAACCATCGTCGCCACCAAGTACGGCTCTGTGAAGACCGACCACATCCTGTTCATCGCTTCGGGCGCCTTTCACATTTCCAAGCCGTCCGATCTATTGCCCGAGCTGCAAGGCCGTCTGCCGATTCGCGTCGAACTGAAGCCGCTGACCCGCGACGACTTCCGCCGCATCCTGACAGAGCCGGAAGCTTCGCTGATCAAGCAATACATCGCGCTGATGGCCACTGAAGGAGTCAATCTGGAATTTTCGGAGGATGCGATCGATGCGGTCGCCGACGTCGCCGTGGCTGTGAATTCCAGCGTCGAGAATATCGGCGCGCGACGGCTGCAGACCGTGATGGAACGCGTCCTCGACGAAATCTCTTTCGGCGCGCCCGACCGATCGGGTGAAACTGTCAAGATCGACGCCGCCTACGTGCACAAACACGTCGGCGACCTCGCCAAGAACGCGGACCTCAGCCGATTTATTTTGTAATTTTATTTTGTAGTCGGTCGGCTTATCCGTTCAGCCGACGGCGGGTATATTTACGACGCCTTGCTGTTCGCGAGCGATCTCGCGGATCATCGCCATCCATTTCTCGACTTGAGCGAGCATGCGCAGGTCGGAAGCACCATTGCGCATAGAGATAGGCTTTACGGATGTAACAAAACTCTCGGACATGGTTGACGATCCCCCGTCAATTTACGTAGCGCCGCTTCTCGCATGAGAATTTGACCGATTGTTGCGATTCTTGGGGCTTTCCGAATATTAGGGTTAACAAAACGCTTCTTCCCCCGCCACAATTACGATTGAGTTTTCGCCGCGCGCGCCCGGCGCCGCATGCGCAAATAAAGCGCTCCATGGCCGCCATGGTTTGGGTGCGCCTCTTCGAAGCTGACCACATAGCGGCGGAACTCCGGCAGCGACAGCCACATTGGTACGTTCCGGCGCAGCACGCCACGTTCGTTTTGACCCTCGCGCGCGGCTTTGCCGGCGCCTTTGCCGGTCACCACGAGTACAAGGATCACGTCGTTTTCTTGCGCGTGGTGCAGAAAGCGAAGGAGCTCGGCATGCGCTTGGCTTTGTGTCATGCCGTGTAAATCGATGCGCGCGCCGATCGTCTCGCGGCCCCGCGCCACGCGCTGCCGCAGTCGGCGGTCGAACAGCGCAAGCGGCGGAGGCGGGGGTGGCTTTACCGGCTGCGATCCTTGCCGCCGCGATTCCTGCCGCGCCGGCTTGGCGGACGGTGCGACAGAATCGCCGCCGTTTTGTTCGCCGGCGGGCTGACTTCGTTTGAGCGGCGTGATTGCGCGTGCAAAACCCTTCCACAGCGCTTGCTCGTCATCGCTCAGGCGGCGCCTGCTCATGGCTTGCGTCGCAATTTGGACTTCGATTTCGTTCCCGAGGCGGCGACGGTATTCGCGCCGGGCGCGACAGCGGGCTTTTCTCCGGGCAATTGCACCCCGTCCACGGTGGGATCGACCGCCGTCTGGTCATCCGCGCTGCTGTAGCTCGCGCCTGACGTGCTCGGGCGCGCCTCCGGCAACGGCGTGTCGCGCCCGGCCTGCACCGGATCGAGCTCGCGCGGGAGCAGCATGACGAACTCGCCGGGGTTCTTGATGCGGCCGGCGATACGCGCGGCCTCGTCGCCGGCGCCGAAGTAAATGTCCGCCCGCGCCGGACCGACGATTGCCGAACCGGTATCCTGCGCGATGACAAGCCGATCGAACTTGGTCGGCGTCTTCTGGTTCGCGATCGGCAGGTCGGCGTTGATGAAGAACGGCGTCCCGTAGACATGCAGCGCCCGATCGATCGCGATCGACCGGCCGGGCATAAGCGGCGCGCCCTCGCCGCCGACCGCTTCGTCCTCGGTGGCAAGATCGGTGATGCGAAAAAAGACATACGATTTGTTTTGTCGCCGCACCTCTTTGGCTTGCTCCGGATTGGCTTCCATCCAATCCCGGATGCTTTGCATCGACACCTGGTCCTTATTCATGAGCTTTTGATCGAGCAGAACACGACCCACGGGCGTATAGGGCCAGCCGTTGTGGGAATCGTAATTGACGCGCAGGATCGTGCCGTCCTCGAGCCTGATGCGCGCCGAGCCCTGAATTTGCGCGAACAAGACGTCGACCTGATCGTGCAGGTAGCAAATTTCCAAATGCCAGCCATCGAGCGCGCCGTCCTCGATCTCGCCGCGTGTAAAATAGGGCACGATCTTGCGGCGGCCGAAACGGCGGCCGACCAATACGCCCTTGCTCGGAAAAGCATCGCCTAA
>DASPWC010000085.1:0-12210 GCA_035622055.1 Xanthobacteraceae bacterium
AAGAGGTGGCGGGCGCCGGGGGATTTGGCCAAACGGATTGTGACGGTTGCGCCGCCTGACGCGAAGGCGCGGCCGGCGGCGATGCCGGCCAAACCGACTGCGAAGGTTGGGAACCTTGTTGCGCCGAAGTGGCCTGGGGTGGCGCGGGCCAAACCGACTGCAAAGCGTCCGGCTGCTGCTGCGTGGCCGACGCATTCGGCGCGGGTCCAACTGTAATCCGCGTATGCGCGGAAGCAGGCGCCGGCGAAGTAGCGGGTTTTTGCGCAGTAAGTTTCGGCTGCGGTTTCGGCTTGGGCTTTTGTGCCTCGGCCTCACGAGGCGGCGCCGGTCCCGGCACGGCTGTGTCGGCGTCCGCCGGCTGATCGGACGGCGGCTGATAACCCTTGACCAAATCCGGAGGCACACCCGTGGTCGCGCCAGGCACGCCGTCGGGGAATACCGGCACTCGGTCGCCCTTCAGCTTCTTCTTGCTGTCGAACACATCGGAGTTGAAGACTTCGGTGGGATCGAACTGGCCGCCCTTCGTGCAACCCGCAACCAGGAGCACCAGTGCCAGCGCAGTAGCCGCGCGCCATAATAAAGGGTGGGCGTGTCCCGCCATGCCTTTAGCCCTTCGCGCTCGCCGTCGCGATCAGTTCGCTGAGAAGCTCCGCGCGGCTGCGCGCGCCGGGCGGCGTCTGCGGATCACTCATCATCAATTCGGTCCAGCGCCGCGCTTCCGACGTGTCACCGCTTTTCCAAGCGGAGAGCGCAAGGATTTCGCGCGCGCTGTGCCGGAAAGGCCGGCCTGACGCCGTCAGCGGCTCTAGGCGCGTTCGAATTTCGGAATAGGGCGCCATGTCCACCAAGAGAAAACCGGCGCGCACGGCGGCCAGGTCCTCGACAACTTGTCCGGCGCTTTTATCGTCCGCGATCGCGTCATAGGCCGCGATGGCGGCTTTCTTGTCGGAGGATGACAGCTCGGCAGCCTCCCGCAGGCGCGCCAGCACGCGATAGCTCGCGGTCCCGTCGGCGGCGAGCTTGGTAAAAGCGGCGACCGCCTCCTCATGCTTGCCGGACTGGACCAGCGCCACGGCGTGCTCAAAAGCGGCACCGGATTGCGCCGCCTGTTTGGCTTGCCACCACTCGTAGCCGCGCCAGGCGCCGACACTGGCCACGATCAATACACATGCCGCGATGAGATAAGTACCGTACCGCTCCCACAGCTTTTTGAACTGCTCGCGGCGTACTTCTTCATCGACTTCCTGGAATATGTCGGTCACGGAACTATCCCAGCCCTAGCCTCAATATGCCATTTGACGGCCCGATAAGTCGCCCCTCGCGGCACCAAGCCGAGCCGGTTTACACACAAAACAAAGGTAAGTTCAAAGGCGGCTACTTAGCCGGAAACCCTTGTCGCACCTAGTTTAATCTTGTGGCGCGAGCAAGGCAAAGCGAAAGCCCCGCCCATCCCCTTGTGCGTGGTTTGGACGCAGGAAACGCTACGCCCGCGACGGGCCTTTGCCGCGCTCGGGCAGCTTGGCGATCGTGGCCTGGCGCATGGGATAGACATGTTCCGCACCCGGAAAGGTTCTGGCCCGAACCTCCTGTGCATAGTTCTTGACCGCCACTTCGATCGATGGCCCGAGCGAACCGAAACGCTTGACGAATTTCGGCACGCGCGGCGACAGTCCCAGCATATCCTCCAGCACCAGGATTTGGCCGTCGCAAGCCGGACTCGCGCCGATCCCAATTGTGGGAATGGAAACTTGCGACGTGATCCGGCGAGCAAGCGGCTCGGCGACCGCTTCGAGGACGATGGCAAAGGCGCCTGCTTCCGCCACCGCCCGCGCGTCGGCTTCGATCGGGCCCCAATCCATTTCATCGCGTCCCTGGGCCCGAAACGATCCAAGCGTGTTGATGGCCTGCGGCGTCAAGCCGACATGTCCCATGACCGGCACGCCACGCTCGGCCAGAAACGAAACGGTTTCGGCCAGACGCCGCCCGCCCTCGATCTTGATCGCGCCGCAGCCGGTTTCCTTGAGGATGCGCGAGGCCGAAGCGAAAGCCTGCTCCTTGGACGCTTCGTAACTGCCGAACGGCAAATCGACGACGACCAGCGCTCGCTTCGATCCGCGCATCACCGCTTGACCCTGCAAGATCATCATTTCGAGCGTGACCGGAACCGTGGTCTCAAGCCCGTGCATCACCATACCGAGCGAGTCGCCGACGAGGATGAGATCGCAATAGGCATCCACGATCCGCGCCGTATGCGCGTGATAGGACGTCAGCGACACGATCGGTTCGCCGCCCTTGCGGGCGCGAATGTCGGGCGCAGTCAATCGCCGATTTTCGTTTTGCGTGGACACCGTCAATTTCCTAGCGCCGGAGTTCCGAATGCCGGGACCCGGACCACGATTGGATGGAACACGAAGCCGAGCGCCAAATAGATGATCGTGCCGACCACGATGGCAATGATATCATTCCTTGTGCCGCCAATTGGAATCGCCGGCGCGCCGGGATCGGTACGGCGCTTGAGCGTAATACGGTCGTACACCGCCCAGGCGAGCACCGATCCGAACAGGATCATACCGCCGAGATCGCCATTCGCACACAAATGTGCAAAGGCCCAGGTTTTCACTCCGACAAGCAGCGGATGCTTGAGCACGCGTTTGATATTGCCGGGTATATAGGCCGCAGCGACCATGATGCTCGCAGGCCACATCAGCGCGACGACGATGTGGCGCGTCCAAGCCGGCGGATGCCACACCGTAATTACGCCCGCCGCGCGATAGGCGGCAAAGCCATAGGCAATGAGAAGAATGCCGATAATCGACACGAGGGAGAATAGGCTACGATAAGGCCATTCGCCTATGCGCGCGACCGCGGCGGCGCGCCGATCGCGCATTGTGACAAACACATGGGCGCCGAGAAAAATGACAAGGCCCAAAATTTCGACCGCAAGCCCCTTAGTCACGGCAATCGCTCCGCGTCAGCGCCGTCTACGCCTCGCTCAGCTGTTGAGGCTCGCGCCAAGTCCGGGGGATCATGGCGAGCGCGCCTTGATTGTCAATGATGTGGACCGCTTGTCTACGAGGCATATTTTTTGTCGCGCGCGAGATAAGCCGCCGTGTCGACAATCGTTTCGCGGTCCGCGAAAGAGGCCATATCGCCTTTCATTGCCGCGGAGCTGCCGTCGTGGGCGATGATGGCGAGCACGCGCTGCATCGCCTTAATCGCCGCGCGTTGAGTGTCGCTCGGGATGATCACGAGCTGATAGCCAAAGGCTTGCAATCGCGACACCGGCAGAAGCGGCGTCTTGCCGCCCTCAAACATGTTGATGAGCTTGAAACCCAGAAGGCTTTTTGCGATTTCCGCAATTTGCGCTTCCGAAGTCGGCGCTTCGACGAAGCTCATATCGGCCCCGGCGGCGAGATAGGCCGAGGCCCGGTCGAGTGCTGCGGAAAAACCCTCGACCGCGATCGCATCGGTTCGCGCGATCACGACGAAATCGGGATCGTGCAGCGCATCGCGAACCGCCGTGAGCTTCGCCACCATCTCGGCGGCGGGCACCAGGCTCTTGTTGTCGTAGTGCCCGCACCGCTTTGGAAATGTCTGGTCTTCCAGATGAAAGGCCGCGACGCCGGCGCGCTCAAAAGCGCGCGCGGCATGTTGGGCGTTTAGCGCATTGCCGTAGCCGGTATCCGCGTCGGCAACGACCGGTACCTCCACCACATCGACGATCGAAGCCAAGCGATCGGCGATGGCGGTCATTGCGAGAAGCCCCAAATCGGGTACGCCGGCCGAACGCGCAATCGCGCCGCCGCTCGCATAAACCGCTGGAAATCCCGCTTGCTCCACGAGCCGCGCGGAGAGTCCGTCATAAACGCCGGGCGCGACGGCGGTCCTACCGGAATTCAAGAGCTGCCTTAGTTTCGTCGTGGCACGCACGGCTTTCCCTCTCGGCTTCGTTCGTTAGTTTCGGCATGATACGTCCACAAAGGCTGGCGGGGAACGCGTGAAGCGGCACTTGATAGAAAAAATGGCGGCGTCCGTAATTCTTCTTGCCGGGACATTGGTCTGTGCCGCGCAAGACTGGCCGACGGCGGCCGGCGCCACGCCCGACATCGTTGCGCGGCTCGTCGCCGATCGCCTGCATGGCGCGCTCGATCGGACTTTTATTGCGTGACTACCGCGCGCGCCTTGATCGATCTCATCAAGCGCAGTCCCGGCAAGTATGGCCTTCGGCTCGATCGGTGCCGGCTCGCTCTCGCACCTCGCCATGGAGGCGATCGCGCTCAAAAGCGGCGCGCAGCTCGTGCACGTGCCTTATCCATCGTCTCCGCAAGCGATGACGGCGCTCATTCGCAACGATGTGCAAATGGTCTGTTTGCCGGCGATTTCCGTCGTGCCGCAATTTGGCTCGGGCGCTATCAAGGTTTTCGCGGTCACGACAGCCGAGCAGTCGGCTTTGCTTCCCGAATCCCCACCCTCAAGGAAGCCGGCATCGATGTCGAAGCCGATGCCTGGGGCGGCTTGATCGCGCCGGCGCAAATCCGCGAAGCCATGACCGCGCGCATCGGCCGTCTTGTCGGCGAAGCCATCGGTTCGGATGGCGTGCGCGCCAAGCTCGCCGCGCAGTTCATGGCGCCGATCCCCGGTACGCCGGCCGCGTTCCGTGCCCGGATCGACGCCGACATTGCGGGCTGGTCGCCAGTGATTGCGGCGGCGAAGATCAAGTTGAACGAGTGAACGCTACGCCGGCCGACGATTCGCCGTCGAGCCTATGGAAGTGCGACCTCCTTTGATCTTCGCTGCCACAATGCTACGCAAGCGAGCGCAAGTAGCGGCAGGCAGGCGAAGTTCGCGGCTTCCCAGCCGCGCGATGCCATGAGCGCACCTGCCGAGAATGAAGCAACAAGGTTAGCGCCATAGACGAAGAGAGAATTTAGTCCCTGCGCTTTTGTCTTTCCGGCCGGAGGATAGGTGTTTGCGAGCAGAAGCGTTCCGCCATTGAACATAAAATTCCAGCCGATACCCGATAGACCGAGCTCAAGTACGTAAACCGTGAACGTCTGCTCCGTCAGATAGGTCAGAACGCATCCGATTGCACTCGCAACGATGCCGCACGCCACCAATCCGCGCAGCCCGAGAAGCGATACGAGCGACGGATTGAAGAGCGACGGCAGATACATCAGGACGAAATGCACCTGAAGCACCGCCGCCGAAGCGGGCAAGGAATATCCGCATTCCTGCAAAGAGAGCGGCGCCGCATTCATGGTCAGTGTCATCACCGCGAAGCCGACGGCACAGATAGCGCTCGCCTTCGCGAAGCCCGCGTTCGGCACGAACCTTTCGGTCTGCGCCGTTGCCGCCGCCCCAGCGGAGTTGCGCCCGAGATCGGCGGAAAGCATGATCTGAGACGCTGCCAAGCCAATGCAGACAAGCGACAGGGCGAAAAATGCGCCCGCATAAGGAACGGCAGCGATGACGCCGGCAAAATGGCCGCCGATAAACGGGCCGGCAAACCCGCCGACCACGCCCGCTCCGGTCACGACGGCGACAGCGGAGGCGCGCTCGTCCGGTCCCCTCGCGGCGTCGATGGCGGCAAAGCGATAATATTGGCCGAAGGCGTTGAACATCCCGAGGAGAAAGGCGCCAGCGATCAAAATCGCAAAACTCTCGACCAGCAGCGCGAGACTGCAGATCGCCCCACCGAATACCCCGAGCCCGGCTTTGACCATGAAGCCGCTGCGCCGACCGAGGCGGCCCATGAGGCTCGATGCCGGATAAATCGTGAGCAACGTGCCGAGCACCGTAGCGGTCACTGGAACAGTGCTGAGCGCCGGAGTAGGCGCCAGATACGCTCCAGACAGGCTCGATACGGAAGTCAGCAGCGAAACCACGGTGCTGGTCAACGCCTGTCCGACCGCGAGCACGGCGACATCTTTGCTGACGATCCGCATCGCGAATGTTCCTGCTGGGCAGCACCACGAATGCCGCCCCGCTTTCCCCGATCGCGCTCAAAGAGCGATCCGAAGCCCAAATATCCGCAGGACCTGCAGATGGCAGCAATGACAAACAGCATTCAATTTCTGCCATCGTGCGGAAATGGCAGAAATTGACTTTTGAATGAAATCTGCGCCAGATTGACCGGTCTCCATTGCGGACGACCCCTCAATGAGCAAAACCGCGACCAAGCTTATTTGCTTTCTCGCCTTCGATGGCGCCAACGGGCTCGACATCGCTGGCCCGCTTGAAGCGTTCTCGCAAGCCACGCGGCTTTGCAAATCTCGAAACGGCGACGTTCCCTACCGGCTTGTGGTCGGCTCAGTCATGGGTGGAATGATCGAAACCAACGCTGGACTGAAATTGTTCACGCGACGTCTGCGCTCGTTTCCAGGCAGGCGGCCGATCGATACCTTTATCGTGCCGGGCGGGCGCGCGGACAATCCCCCGCCGCACGCTTTGGTTTCATGGATTCGAAAGTCGGCACCGGCAACGCGCCGTATCTGTTCGGTGTGCACGGGAGCATTTGCCTTGGCCGCCGCCGGTCTTCTTGCGAGGCGGCGAGCGACTACTCACTGGATGTCGGCAACGGCTCTCGCAAACCACTATCCCGACATCAAAGTCGAGCCCGATCGCATCTTTGTCCACGATTCGCCGGTGTGGACCTCGGCGGGAATTTCCGCGGGAATCGATCTTGCGCTTGCGCTCATCGAGGAAGATCTCGGCCACGAGGTAGCGATGGAGACAGCTAAACGTCTCGTGCTCTATTTGCGGCGGCAAGGCGGGCAGACGCAATACAGCACCGCACTAGCGGCGCAAACGGCCGCCGGCGGAAGGTTCGCGAAACTGCACGCCTGGATGGCCGAACATCTCGATAAGGATCTTCGCGTCGAAAGACTTGCAGCCACGGCTGGCATGAGCCCGCGCACATTCGCTCGCACCTATCTCGACCAAGTAGGTTCTACGCCGGCAAAAATGGTGGAAGCGATACGCGTGGAAGCGGCGTGCCGCGCCCTCGAAACAACCCGGCTTTCGCTCAAGCAAGTCGCCGCCGCGTCGGGTTTCGGCGATGAACAAAATTTGCGCCGCGCATTTCTGCGCCGCAGAGGCGTTTCGCCCCTGGACTATCGGGCGAGGTTTGCGGTCGGCAAAAGGACTCCCGCTGCTCGTCGCCGACGATCGCGCGCGACATCAAGACCTGGCGGGCGGTAGCGCAAGCCCTATGGACCGAACTTGAAGTTGACCCCTACTTTGACTTCCTGAACGTTCAACGAGGCACCCGGGTTATAGGCTGGGAAATTTGGCGTGCTGAGGTTCAGCGTCTCGGAGCCGAAGCCTAGGTAGTCGTATTCGATCTTCGCCGTCCAATTTTGCGCGAGCGCGTATTCAAGGCCGGCGCCGGCAGTCCAGCCGGTTCGGGTGTTGGTCGTGGTCGCGGTAGCGCCAAATATGTCGGTGAGGCTGCTTTGGTCTTCCGCGAAGGCGACGCCGCCTTTGCCGTAGACAAGCAGACGATCGAATGCCGCGCCGACACGGCCTGTGACAGTCGATGTCCACTCCGTGTTGGTGTTGATGGTGTTACCCATTGAATCGGTGCCGCTGCCCTTCAACCCCGTCCAGTCCAAGTCGCCTTCGATACCCAGCACCAGCCAGTTGAATTGCACATTGGCGCCGATTTGGCCGCCGCCGATGAATCCGTCCTTGCTGAACGTGTCGCTAGCGCCCGTGAATGGATCGGTCCATGAGGAATTGGCGAAACCGCCGCCGATATTGCCGCCGATATAGAAACCGCTCCAGTTATAGACCGGCGGCGCGTAGATGACCGGCGCGACCGGCGCCGGCGCGGGACGGACCGGCAAATCCGCCGCATGAGCGGAACAAACACAAACAGCAGTGCCGGCGGCGAGCGCAAACCCGCAGACAAACGCGCGCGAAATCATGTGAGCCTCCAGCCTTTTTCCGACACATCTGCCCTTGCGCCCCAAGCCTCGCCGCTAACAAGCCGACGCTCTTGGGCAAAGCATGGTCGATCGGTGGCTGGAAAATGGCTCACGCCCGCTAGGCGGATTAATTTGACGCAATGTTCCGGCGAACGAATTTTCGCCGCGAACGATCCGCATTCGCTGCCGATTTCGTCCGCTCTACGTTCCGAAACAGCGATGCGTTTGGTGAGCTGTTGGCGCGTAGTGAGAAATATTCGTGCGGCGACAAAATCGATGCGCTGCGGCTATTCAGCTTCGCGCGACCGCGGCGCTATAGGTTTCCGGTGCGAAGCCGACCAGCAATTTGTCGCGGCCGAGATCGAGCACCGGCCGCTTGATCATTGACGGCTGCGCCAGCATCAGCGCTATGGCCTTTTTCGCGTCGAGGCCGTTCTTGTCTTTGTCCGGCAGCTTGCGGAACGTCGTGCCGGCGCGATTGAGCAGCGTCTCCCAGCCGACCTTCTTGCACCATTGTTCAAGCTGCGCGCGTTCGATGCCGGCGCTTTTGTAATCGTGAAAGGCATAGTCGACGCGGTGCTTGTCAAGCCAGGCGCGTGCCTTCTTCATCGTGTCGCAGTTCTTGATGCCGTAGATGGTGATCGCCACGTTTCGCCCCCACTCGATCCTTAGAAATGATCCTAATGCATTGAATTCCAGCCGCAAATTACCTTAGCATACGACGCAGAGCCGTCCCTACGATCCGTCAGAAATTTCCGTTCTTGAATTCAAAGGCGGATTTCGGCGTTCCGCGATTTGCCCGGTTTCAACGACTATCGGCAGAGACGCGCACAAGAAATGATCATGTTGGGTTCATCGAAAAAGACCGTCAGCCTTCAGCGGGACGTCTTCCCATTTCCGTCTTTGCGGGAAACACGCAAAGCGCCGTCGGCGCCGCTACCTGCAAACCTACGAGTTTTTTCGTGCCGGAAAGAACAAGGCGATCCTCCAGATCCCCGTCGGTTGCGGCAAAACGGGTTTGGCGTCACTGTTGCCGCTGGGCCTCGCCGAAGGACGAGTCATCGTTATCGCGCCGAATCTTACGATCAGGAATGGTCTCTATGAAGCAATGGACGTTACCAACCGCCAGAAGTGCTTCTGGCGGAGGGCCGACGTGCTTAGCCAAGACCAATGATTTCAGGACCCTTAGCCTGCACGCTGGATAGCGGCAATATTTCTGTCGCAACCAAATCGCACGTCGTTATCACGAACGTGCAGCAGCTTGCCACCAACGTCGACAAGTGGCTGACTCAGTTTCCGGACGACTTCTTCGACATGATCATTGTCGACGAAGCGCATCACAGCGCCGCTGCTAGCTGGCAGAAAGTCATCGACCGGCAGAGCGGCACTCAGTAGCAACTTATAGCCGTCGCCTGCGCGATTAATCATGCACGGGATATCCGATCTCTCTACCGGGAGCGCGGGTTCAGTGCTGAGGTCCTCCACAGCAAGCAGACAGAGGAGAAGCAGGCCGAGATCTTGGCGGCGCTGCGCAAAGGGACGCTCGATTGGATCGTCCAAGTCCACGTGCTCGGCGAAAGCTTCGATCATCCGAAACTCAGCGTGGCGGTGTCGGCCGCATCGTGCGCGTAGTGGTGTAGAACGACGCCGGGCACCCGGACAACGTCGGTCACATCGTCACCCACCTTGGCATGAATCTCGACCAGCGTCTGAAAGAGTTCAAACAGTTTGAGAATGACGATCAAGCCTTCTGGGACAAGGTCATTGGCGGAGAGGAGCCGGAACCGGAGGTTCTCGACGGGACCGCACGGCTGCGCGCGACCGAGAAGGTGGTCGTGCATGGCGAAATTGTCGAATCCCTGTGGGAAGAAGACTTCGACATTGTCGAGGATCAGCAGATCGTCGAGCATCTGCGCGAGCGGCTAAGATTGTACGGCCTCGATCCCAGCCAGGCCGAGGAAATGATTAAGAAGGCTCAACAGGCGCCCCTACGGAAGCGTGCGCCGGCGGAGCCGTTCCTAGTGCAGCCCCAGCGTGAATGGGAGGAATCCCGGAAGCGCCTCAATGAGCATGCCAAGCGCCTCGCCAACCTTCTGCTCAACCACGTTCAATTGTCGATGAATGGCACCGAGCTGACCTACAAGTATAGATCTCTAAAATTGACCGGTCGCAATAATTACGTCTCTGCCCTGATGATGGTGAACGCTGAAATGCAGAAACGGCTTGGAAAAGACCGCGGCCAAGCAACGACCGAAGAGTTCAAAGAAGTCCTCGATAATCTTGACGATTTGCTGCAGACGCTCGCGCGACGCGTCAGAAAGGCAAAGTCCGACTATGACAAAAACAACGCCTAGGGGGCCGACCCAGTCTCTGATCGGAAGCACGAATGGCCGGCCGCGCCGAGTGACCGTAGTTCGAAAATCGGCGTGCTATCGTTGTCACGTCGATTTGCTCGGTGGCCATGCGTGCATTGAGCTTCCCAAACTTGGTGGGGCTTACGCCTCGGTCAAACGTCTCTGCGATGAATGCTTCCAAGCTATCATTGTCAAGACCTCCCAGGACCTCGACGAGCTACGAAAATCTAGACGCGATATGAAAAATAGAAAAGTAGCCCTCTAATTTTTCCTTCGCTATCCCCCCTCCAAAACCCTCCGGGGTATCCCTACCCCCCTACTCCCACTCAATCGTGCCCGGCGGTTTGCTCGTCACGTCGTAGACGACGCGGTTGACGCCTTTGACTTCGTTGATGATGCGGGTCGCCACTGTGCCGATGAACGCCATGTCGAACGGATAGAAATCCGCCGTCATGCCGTCAGTCGAGGTGACCGCGCGCAGGCCGACGACATAATCATAAGTGCGGAAGTCGCCCATGACGCCGACGGTGCGCACCGGCAGAAGCACCGCGAAAGCCTGCCAAATGTCGTCGTAGAGGCCGGCGCGGCGGATTTCCTCGATGAAGACATTGTCGGCGAGCCGCAAAATGTCGAGCTTGTCGCGGGTGACGACGCCGGGGCAGCGGATCGCGAGACCAGGGCCCGGAAACGGATGACGGCCGACAAAGGCGTCCGACAGCCCGAGCTCGCGGCCAAGCGCGCGCACCTCGTCCTTGAACAATTCGCGCAGCGGCTCGACGAGCTTCATATGCATGCGCTCCGGCAAGCCGCCGACATTGTGGTGCGACTTGATGGTGACCGACGGACCGCCGGTGAACGAAACGCTCTCGATCACGTCGGGGTAGAGCGTGCCCTGCGCCAGGAATTCCGCCGGTCCTTTTCCCTCACTTGCGATCTTCTTCGCCTCGGCCTCGAACACGTCGATGAACAATTTGCCGATTGTCTTGCGTTTGACCTCGGGGTCCTCGACGCCGGCGAGCGCATTAAGGAAAAGGTCGGCCGCATTCACATGGACAAGCGGAATGTTGTAATGGCCGCGGAACAAAGCGACGACCTTTTCCGCTTCGCCGAGCCGCAACAGGCCGTGGTCGACGAACACGCAGGTGAGCTGATCCCCGATCGCCCCGTGAATGAGCACCGCCGCGACCGCGGAATCGACGCCACCGGAAAGCCCGCAGATCACTTTGCCGTTGCCGACCTGGCGGCGGATCTTGTCGATCGCTTCGAGCTTGAACGCGCGCATCGTCCAGTCGCCGATGCAGCCCGCGACTTTGCGCACGAAATTGCGCAACAGCACCGCGCCGTGCGGGGTGTGCACGACTTCGAGATGGAATTGAGTGGCGTAGAACTTGCGCTTGTCGTCGGCGATCATGGCGATGGGCGCATTCACCGAAGTGCCGGTCGCGATAAATCCGTCCGGAAGCTTGGTGACGCGGTCGCCGTGGCTCATCCACACCGGATAGCGTTGGCCCACTTCCCAAACGCCATCGGTCAGCGCCGAGGGCGCGGTCAGCTCGATTTCGGCGCGGCCGAATTCGCGATGGTGGCCGCCTTCGACCTTTCCGCCGAGCTGCTGCGCCATTGCCTGCTCGCCGTAGCAAATGCCGAGCACCGGAACGCCGGCGCGGTAGATCGCCATCGGCGCCAGCGGCGCGTCCTTATCAAGCACGGAGGCCGGACCACCGGAGAGAATGACGCCTTTCGGCTTGAGCGCGCGAAACGCTTCTTCCGCCCTACCGAACGGCACGATTTCGCAATAGACCTTCTCTTCGCGCACGCGCCGCGCGATGAGCTGCGTCACCTGCGAGCCGAAATCGACGATGAGAATCTTGTCGTGGGATGCCATAGCGGGTTTTAGGGCAAGCGCCGCCGCCTGTCGAGCATTCGCG
>DASPWC010000086.1:0-12461 GCA_035622055.1 Xanthobacteraceae bacterium
GACGATAGCGCGCGTCGGCGAAATTCCCGAGGCGGCGCCGACGCGGGACCACAATTTCCGCAGCGCGCGGAATTTCGCTGTCGTCAAAAACTGGTCGGCATCGGCCGAGAGGCGGAAATAGATCGCCTCATAAGCGCGATCGAGCGGCATTCCGCTTTGCGCAAGCGCGCGGAAATAGGCCACGGCGCTTGCGAGGGTGAAGGCTAGCTCTTGGGCTTCCGAGCCGCAAGCATTGTGGACGACGCGTCCATCGGCAACCGCGAAGGGACCGCGAAAACCGCCGGCGGCGAATTCGCCGATCATCGCCGCGAATTCGGGCGCCAGATCGTGCCAGCTTCGCGGGCTCCGTCCGCCGGCGGCGAAACCTCCAATGGGATTGATGCTGAAACGCACATTGACTGATGCCGGATCGATGCCGCGCTGCTTGATCAGCTTGGCGAGATCGCGCGCGGCGCCGCGGGTCGGCGCACTCAAATTAAGATCGACAACCGCGCCATTGCCAAGATCGATTCGGTCCAGCACCCGCCCAAGCGTCGCTTGCGAGCCATCAAGCCCAAAACCGTTGGCGTTGAGGGAGCCGGCGAAAACCAGCACCAAGCCGGTAGCGCCGTTGCCGAGATCGTCCAGCGCTTGTGCGTTGGCGGCCGCCGGATCGGGATGATCGACCCGCTGCATGACGGTCCATGCCGTGCCGCCGGGTCTTGCGGCGATCGCAAGCGCGGCGCGCGCGCCTGCGTACAACGGCTCGATTACCAGGCCGTCGCGCGTGCGATTCTCCAGCCGTTCGAAAGGCGCGCCTTTGAGGATGGCGTCGACAAGCTTACGCCACTGCTCCCATGTGGCCGAGGGAAAGTCGCCGCCAAGCGGAGGGACTTGAGAGCCTGTCATTGCCGCAAAATGCCACGATTGCCGCAAAATGCCATCAGCGAATTTGCCGGCCAATTGATGGTGGTATCTGCCGGGCGGGACTTTGCTATCCGGATGGACGAGGGGAACGCGGTCGTAATTTCTCGATTCCGCTTAAATCCACGCGTGCGAGCGCATCGCTGACGCGGATTCCGGCGATGATCCGGTCGGAAGCGATTTCGGCAAGCGGCATGAGAACGAAACCGCGCTCGAACAGCCGCGGATGCGGCAATGTCAGATCGGGATCGTGCATCACGATATCGTCGTAAGCGAGAACATCGATATCGATCGTGCGCGGTCCCCAGCGGCGCTCCTTGTCGCGTTCGCGCCCCAGTGCGCGCTCGATCGCAACCGTGCGCGTGAACAGATTGCGTGGACCGAGCGAGGTCGCAACGGCAACGACGGCGTTGATAAACGGCGGCTGATCGGTCACGCCCCACGGCGGAGTGCGATAGTCGGACGAACGGGCGAGGAGCCGCACCGCTTCATCCGCGCAAAACATCTGCACCGCGCGATCGAACGTCGCACGCACGTCGCCGACATTGCCGCCGAGCGCGAGCAGTGCCTCGGCGGCCACGTCAGCCATGTTGACGACTGCGGGCGCGTTCGATCGTCACGCCGATATCGTCGAAGGTCGCGGCGACCGGCGCATGCGGCTTATGAACCGTAACGCGGACACTGCGAACCTGCGGGCACCGCACCAACACGGCGTCGGCGACAGCGCCGGCCGCGGCTTCGACCAGCCGGTCGCGGCGGGCGCGGAACGCCTCGCTCGCGATCTTGATCGCAGTGTCGTACGACACCGTGTCCTTGAGCTTGTCGGAGCGCGAGGCATTGCCGAGTTCGACTTCAAGCACGAGATCGAGCCAAAAGGTCTGGCCGACTTTGGCTTCGTGCGGCATTACTCCATGATAGGCGTGAAGCGCCAGGCCGTGCAGTAAGATCACGTCGCTCATCGGGCGCGCCCGATGGCCTTGGCCACCGCGAGCGCCTGAACGGTCGGCGCAACATCATGCACACGAATAATGGCGGCCCCGTGTTCGATGGCGATGAGGTGAGCGACCAACGACCCGCCAAGCCGCTCCGTCGGTTCCGATCGGACGACCGAGTCGATAAAGCGCTTGCGCGAAGCGCCGACCAAAAGCGGCAGATTGAATCCTCGCCACGCGTCAAGCCGCGCGATGCAAGTTAAACTTTGCTCCGGCGTTTTGCCGAACCCGATGCCGGGATCGAGCACGATCTGGTCCAGTCCAATTCCCGCTCGCGCGGCGATTTCGAGCGAGCGCGCGAAGAATTCTGTCACGTCGGCAACGATGTCGATGGACGGGTCCGCGTTCTCGCGGTTGTGCATGATAACGATCGGCGCCCCGTGGTCGGCGACGACACGCGCCATGTCGCGGTCGCGCTGCAGCCCCCAGACATCGTTGACGATCGCCGCGCCGGTTTCGAGCGCCCAAGCGGCGATCTGCGCCTTCAAAGTGTCGATCGAAACCGGAACGCCAAGATCGACGACTGCCGGCAGGATTTTCGCAAGCCGTTGGCGTTCCTCTTCGAGCGTAACTGGGACAGCTCCGCCATAGGGCCGCGTGGATTCCGCCCCGACATCGACAATATCGGCGCCTTCGGCGACGAGCCGACGCGCGTGCTCGATCGCTGCCGGCGGCTGAATGAAGCGCCCGCCATCCGAAAACGAATCCGGCGTGACGTTCAGAACACCCATGATCACGGGGCGGTCTTTGGCCAGCAGCCGGGTCAGCAACGAAGCTTTTGGCGCGGCAGTCGGCGCCGAAGCAGCGCCATGAATCGCGCTTGTGGCCGTGGTCTTGGCCATCATTTGCGGTCATCCCTAGGATTATTCAGCGGCCGTCAAACGGCTTGTCGCCCTGGCTTTGCGCGGTCACTCCCGCGAAGTCAAGTCATAGCTTTCGGATCTTGCTTCGGCTCGAAAGCGCGCGTCCGCGCCGATGCGATCAATAACGAATGACCGGCGGGAGCTTCTTGGCGTCCTCGATCCAGCGCGTGATTGTGTTCACTGACGGCAAAATGCGGACCAGTCTGCGCTTAGTATTGACCTCACCCATAACGTCCGCGAGCTTCTTCGGATTGCGAAAGCGAAGCTCATTGACGGTTCGCACGCCCGCGGCGCGCAAAAGCTCCGCATATTCCCAGCCGACCCCCTTGACGCGCATGCGGTCGGCGGCCGTGACCCAGTCCAGCACGCTCTTTCCCGGCGCTCCAGTCTTCAACGCGATCTTGAGTCTTTGTTTGGGCGTCTTGGCCACGCGCAAAAGACCGATAGTCGTACGAATTCCACCGGACTTCAAAATCGCGGCGACATCGGTACCGATCCTCTGTATTTCGGAAATGGGATACGTCATCACCGCCCCCCTCGACGCAATGTCGTCGCGACGAACCCGTCCGTACTCAAACAAATTGCGCCAGCCCGGGAATTGCAGCGACGATTTCGCTGACCGCATCCTCGCCTGCTTTTTCGCGCGCGTAGGCGATGACAGCGCGGGTCACGCTTTGAACCTGGTTCATGCTCAACCCGGCCGACATCATGCGCATCCCGGTACCCATCACCCCACCCATGGCACCACCCATTAAACCGCCGTCGTCTTCGCTGGCGGCCTTTTGCATCGCGGCTTCGGCTCCCGGAAGCTTGGCCAAGAGCGGCTGCACTTTGTCAGCCGGACCTTCCTTAGCCAAAAAATCGAAGATTATGCCAACCGCTTTTTCTGCAGCCGCACGATCAATGCCGACATCGGCCACCAGACGTGCGATCAATTCCCCCATTACGCCCCCGAGCATTTCCAGCCTTGGCGTGCCGTTTATATTGAAGATTCAAACGCGGGGTGACAAGGCTTCCAGAGCCATTCGAAGCCTCGTTGCGTGCTGAAAGACGCCGGAGCGTGGCAAACTTGCAACGCATGCCGCACCGACATGTGGCAATAGGCGCCCAAGCGCATTATAAAACTACAAAATTCTGCAACACCCGCCCGATCCGAGCGATTGCGCAGGGTGTCATGACGCCGGAACATCGAGCGATGAGTAGTAATATGACAGCAACTGAGGCGCTGCCTGCCGTACTGGCCCAAATCGATCGCAATCTTGAAGCCAGCGTCGACCGGCTCTTCGCGTTATTGCGCATTCAATCGATCTCCACGGATCCGGCCTATGCCCCGCAGTGCGCCGCCGCCGCCGAGCATGTCGCTGCCGATCTGCGCACGATAGGGTTTGACACCAGCGTGCGCCCGACTGCCGGTCATCCAGTCGTCATCGGCAAAAATCGCGATGGCGCTTCGCGCAAATCGACTCGTGTCCTCTTCTACGGCCACTATGATGTGCAGCCGGTCGATCCAATCAAGCTGTGGCAGGCGCCGCCTTTTGAACCGCGCATCGAGACGCTCGACGGCGACCGAAAAATCATCGTGGCCCGCGGCGCTTGCGATGACAAAGGCCAGGCGATGACATTTGTCGAGGCTTGCCGTGCATTCAAGGCGATAACCGGCGAGCTTCCGCTCGATATCACAATGATGATCGAAGGAGAGGAGGAGTGCGGATCGAAGCACCTCTTCGCATTTGTGCGCGACAACGCGGACGAGCTCAAGCGCGATCTCGCGCTGGTCTGCGATACCGGCATGTGGGACGCCCAGACGCCTTCGATAACGACGTCGCTGCGCGGCCTTGTTTATGAGGAAGTACGGCTGACATGCGCCGACCGCGATTTGCATTCGGGCTTGTTCGGCGGGGCGGCGCGCAATCCGATCCATGTGCTTGCTGACATTCTTGCCGCGCTCCATCGGCCTGACGGTTCCGTCGCCATTCCGGGATTTTATGAGGGAGTTCACGAACTTCCGGATGACATCAAAGCGGATCTCGCCGGGCTCGACCTTACGCCCGAAAAATTTTTAGGTCCGATCGGATTGCGGATTCCGGCGGGCGAAAAGAACCGCATGCTCATCGAGCAAATTTCGACGCGGCCGACCGCGGAAGTGAACGGCATCGTCGGCGGCTATACCGGGGAGGGGGCGAAGACCGTCATCCCCGGCAAGGCCATGGCCAAAGTATCCTTCCGGCTCGTCGGCGCGCAGGACCCGGAAAAAATCCGCGGGGCATTCCGGGACTTCGTGCGCGAACGGGTGCCGGCCGACTGCACCGTGGAGTTCGGCAATTTCAGCAGCGCGCCGGCCTTCGACGTGCCGTTTAACAATCCGGTGCTTGCCAGGGCTCGCGAGGCGCTTGCGCAAGAATGGAACAAAAAAGCGGTGACCGTGGGCGCCGGAGGCTCGATCCCGATCGTCAGCGATTTCAAAAACGTGCTGGGAATGGATACGCTTTTGGTGGGCTTTGCGCTTGACGACGATCGGGTGCACTCGCCAAACGAAAAATACGATCTCAAATGCTTCCACAAAGGCATTCGCAGTTGGGCGCGAATCCTGGCGGCGCTGGCGGCATAGTCGGCTCGGACCGCAGGCTGGCGATGCGAGCGCCGGCAAAATAATCCACGCAGGAATTGCGCTATTGCGGTTTGTTTCTTGCTTTTTCCCTATTCGGTGGTGGCGGCGATCGAGCGCGGCGTGACGAAGCGCTCCAGCCTCGCAGCGTGCGGGTGTGCGAGCGGCCAATCGTCGATCGGCAGATCGATGACCACGAGGCCCGAAGTCGGCAGCTTCTCGCGGAGCTGCTCGCGCGCTTCGACGTCGCCTGACGCGATCAATTGCAAGGCCAATTCATGCAGGCTCGGATTATGACCTACGACCAGGATTTTGCGCGCCTTGCGCGGCTCGGCGATGAGGTCGAGGAGCTTTTGCGGGTTGCCGGGATAAATGCGATCGTCGGTCAGCATGCGGGGGGTTTTTCGGAATCCGGCGGCGACGAGGGTCCAAGTTTCCTGGGCCCGCACTGCCGGCGACACGAGCGCGAGGTCGGGAACAAGGCCATGATGCGCCATATAAGTCCCGACCGCCGGGGCGTCGGCACGGCCGCGTTTGATGAGTTTGCGGTCGCGGTCGCGTTCGCTTGGCGCAGCGCGCTCGGTTTTGGCATGGCGCAGCAACATGAGACGCAGCATAGCGGTAATGTCGCTTTCCCGGCCTAAACTGTCCAGTACACTACTGGCCTCAACCGCACGAAGCCCTTATACCGACACCGACGTTAGATCGGACATTTTGCATGAACGACGCCGCGAGCAAAATTTACGGCGATAGCTGGTACGCGGCGACCATGGTGGATGCGCCGCTGCGCCCGCCATTGTACTCCGATCTTGACGTCGACGTGTGCGTGATCGGCGGCGGGCTCGCCGGCCTCACGACCGCCCGCGAAGTGGCGCGCAGAGGCTGGTCCGTTGCGCTGTTGGAGGCGGGCCGTTTGGCGGCAAATGCCTCGGGACGAAATACCGGGTTTGTATTGCCGGGCTTCGGCGCCGATGCCGATAAGATTGTCGCACGGGTCGGTTTCGAGCGAGCCAAGGATCTTTGGACATTGTCGCAGGCCGGCCTCGATTATGTCCGCAACGCTGTCCGCGACGAATGCACTGCGGGCGTCGATCCGCAGGACGGCTGGCTCTATGTCTCGAAGACAGACAACACCGATGAATTTTTGAACTACGCCACCGTGCTCGGTGAATTGGGATGCGAGATCGAGAGCTGGCCGACCGAGCGCGTTCGCGCCGTACTGCGCAGCGAGCGCTATTTCCGTGGCATCAATTATTTGCGCGCATTCGCCATCCATCCGCTCAACTACGCGCTTGGCTTGGCTGCCGCCGCCGAGCGCGACGGTGCGCGAATTTTCGAAAATACGCTGGCGATGTCGATCGATCCGAGCGGCGTGCGCAAGCGCATCGTCACTCCCGGCGCGAGATTGCGGGCAAACCACGTCGTTCTATGCGGCAATGTGCGGCTTAAATCGTTGATGCCTAAGCTCGCCGCGACGCTGGTGCCGGTGACGACTTACGTCATCACGACCGCGCCGCTGGGGGAACGGCTTGCTGAAGCAGTCGGCTATCGCGGCGGTGTGAGCGATGGCGATCGCGCCGACAATCACTATCGTGTCGTCGGCGGCGACCGGCTGATGTTTTCAGGCCGTTCGACTGCTTGGCAGCGCGATCCACGCCGTTACATCGGCGCGCTTACGGCGGATATCGGAAAGACATATCCGCAGCTGGGAAAAGTCGGCATCGACTATGCCTGGGCCGGCACGCTGGGCATAACGATCCATCGCATGCCGCAGATCGGCGAACTCGGTTCCGGAGTTTGGCTGGCAAGCGGCTTCGGCGGTCACGGCCTCAACACCAGTGCAATGGCCGGCAATCTCATTGCGCGCGCGGTTGTCGACGGCGACCAGACCTGGCGAAAATTTACGCCGTTCGAGCTGGTCTGGGCGGGCGGAGCTTTCGGCCGGGCCGCCGCGCAGATACGCACCTGGACGAAGCGCTTGCGCGATTCAGTCGACGAGCGCCGCGCCAAGGCGCGCGAGGCCGCTCATAGTCAAGCTCGGGACGCCGCACTAGCGGAACCCGCGCGGCAAGTTGCCGAGCAAGATCAAGCCGCCGCACAAGATCGAAGTGGCGCGCGAGACGACGTGCGCGAACCGGGTGGCGGTGTGCCGTCTCATCCACCGGATGTCAATGATGGGACATCGACGGCTGCCGGCGAGGGCGCGAACGAGCCGCGCCCTGCGGCCAAACGACATCGAAGAAGGCCAAAGCGGTCCAATACCGACCAGGCCGTCGAACATGACGCCTAACCGGGGCGGCTGCGCACACGTCGGCAACAGGTCCGGCTAAAATTTACTATTTGCCACCGCGGCCTTCGACGCGGGGGCGCGTTGCTGTATGATACGCCGTCGCGCGACGGGTGACAGTGGGGCGGCATGGCGGCGGATTGGGCGACAACGGCTTGGCGGGCCGGTCGGAGCGCTGCAATTGCGGCGTTTCTAACCGTCGCACCCGCGCTCGCGCGGGCTGCGGACCTGCCGGCACCGCCCCCTCCGGCGCCCACCGCTCCGGTAGCCTACATACCCACGCCTGCGGTACCGGATTGGATCGTCACCATCGGGGGTGAAGTGCGTGCCATTCCGGCTTGGCCGGGAGCTCCGGAAGGCAAATTCAGCTTAACCGGCGGGCCGCTCCTTAGCATTCGCCAAGATGGGACACTGCCGAGCTATTTCGGACCGCGCGACAGTTTCGGATTCAGCATTCTCGATCTCGGCCAGTTCAAGATCGGTCCGGCGGTGAAAATTATCTGGCCGCGCACCGCATCCAGTTACGCCGCCCTCAACGGCTTGGGCAATGTAAATTGGGCGCTGCAGGCGGGGGCTTTTGGCGAATACTGGGCAGTGCCATGGCTGCGGCTGCGGGGCGAAGTGCGCCAGGGCTTTGGCGGCGAGACGGGCGTGACCGGCGATTTGTTTTTGGACGCGGTGGTGCCGGCGGGACAATTCCGATTTTCCGCGGGGCCGCGCATGACGATGCAGTCCGCGGCCGCGGTGGGGCCCTACTACAGTATCACGCAGGACCAGTCGATCGGCTCAACCGTTTCCGGCTTGCCGGAACTGCCCGTCTATCGCGCCGGCGGCGGGCTCTATTCGTATGGCGCCGGAACTCAGACGGAATATTTCCTCAATCAGCAGTGGGCGGCGCACGCCTTCGTCGAATATGAGCGCCTGACCGGTTCGGCCGCCGATTCACCCCTCGTGACCCAGCGCGGTTCGCCGAACCAGCTCATGTTTGGTTTGGGCGCGACCTATTCCTTCAACATGCACCCGCTGTGGTGAAGCGAAGCGGCGCCGGAATTGGGCGCCGGCCGTTTTCGCTACCGACCTTCCCGTCGCGACATGAATGCCAGCCGCTCGAACAGATGCACATCCTGTTCGTTCTTGATGAGCGCGCCATGCAATGGCGGAATGAGACGCTTAGGATCGCGCTCCCGCAGCGTTTCGACCGGGATGTCCTCGACCATCAGAAGCTTCAACCAGTCGAGTAGTTCGGATGTCGAAGGCTTCTTTTTCATCCCGGGCACTTCGCGGATTTCATAGAAGAGTCTCAGCGCCTCCGCGACCAAGCGCTGTTTGATGCCGGGGAAATGAACTTCGACGATTGCGCGCATCGTGTCGGGATCGGGAAAACGGATGTAGTGAAAGAAACAGCGGCGCAGAAAGGCGTCGGGCAGCTCCTTTTCGTTATTTGACGTGATGACGACAATCGGCCGGCGGCGGGCGTGAATCGTTTCACCGGTCTCGTAGACGAAAAACTCCATGCGATCGAGTTCCTGCAGAAGGTCGTTCGGAAACTCGATGTCGGCCTTGTCGATCTCGTCGATCAATAGAACCGGCCGTTCGTCCGCAGCGAAGGCTTCCCACAATTTGCCGCGTTTGATGTAGTTGCGGATATCCTTAACGCGCGGATCGCCCAATTGACTGTCGCGAAGCCGGGTAACGGCGTCGTATTCATAGAGTCCCTGCAGCGCCTTGGTTGTCGATTTTATGTGCCACTCGATCAGGGGCGCGGCGAGAGCTTTGGCGATTTCGAGCGCCAGGACGGTCTTGCCGGTGCCCGGCTCGCCTTTAACCAGCAATGGGCGCTCCAAGGTAATTGCGGCATTCACCGCCACTTTCAGATCGTCGGTTGCGACGTAAGCGCTGGTTCCTTCGAATCGCATGATATTTCCTGCGGCGGGTGTGGGAATTAGAACACAACAGCGAAACCCATCACAAGGCACGGTTAATGGGCAAGATTCCGCAATCGCCGCGAAAAACCGGCATTTGCATGGCCGGCGCAGGCCCGACAATCTTTGTTGTCACTGTCACGGACGTTAGATATAAGCCGCCGCGGCAGGGGTGCACTTGGGTGCCGGAGTAAGGCAGATGCAGCTGTTCAAGAGCAGAAACCGTCGAGCAGCGGAAAAGCCGCCTAAAAACGGCAAAGCCGACACGCTCGAGCTTGGGCCGGAAGGCAGGCTTTACCGGCCGAGCGAAAAAGAGCCGTTTATGAACGAGCGGCAGCGCGAGTATTTCCGGCTGAAACTGCTCGACTGGCGCGAGGACATCCTCAGGGAAGCCAAGGAGACGCTTCAGCATCTTCAAGACGAGAGCCAAAACCACCCAGACCTCGCGGACCGCGCTTCTTCGGAAACCGACCGCGCCATCGAATTGCGCGCGCGTGATCGTCAGCGCAAACTGATCGCGAAAATCGATGCTGCGCTGCAGCGCATCGAAGACGGCACTTACGGCTACTGCGAAGAAACCGGCGAGCCGATCACGCTCAAGCGCCTCGAGGCTCGGCCGATCGCGACCCTGTCGATTGAGGCCCAAGAGCGCCACGAGCGGCGCGAGCGCGTCTACCGGGACGACTGAGTCCTCAACAGGCCCGCGGCATCCGTCAAAGGACGAGGCCTCGGACGGAAATGCAAATCAAAGCCGCCGTCGTCCGGGAACGCTCGGGCCCGTTCCTTATCGATACCGTGGAGCTTTGCGACCCGCGACCGGAGGAGTTGACCGTCCGGGTTGTGGCGACCGGCATTTGCCAGATCAATTTGCACGGCCGCGAACGGTTATTTCACTTTGCCTTACCCTGCCGTCTACGGTCACGAAGGCGCCGGCGTGGTGCATGCGGTTGGCGCCGCAGTGCGCGCCTTCGAGCCGGGCGATCACGTCGTGATGTCATTTCCCTGGTGCGGAACCCGCTCGAATTGCAGCCAGCGCAGAATCTCTTACGGCGTGCACTCGCGCGGCCTGAAAATGCGCGGCACCCGGCCCGACGGGTCGACGCTTTTGTCGAAGGACGGTGCTCCGGTCTACAGCGCATTTTTCCAACAGTCGTCCTTCGGCACCTATGCGCTCACGCAGGAACGTTTTGCAGTCAAGGTGCGCAAGGACGCTCCGCTGGACATCCTTGGTCCGCTTGCTTGCAGCGGGCAAACCGGGGCCGGAGCGGTGCTCAATGTCATGAAACCGAAACCGGGAGACGGCATCGCCATTTTCGGCGTCGGCGCGGTCGGGCTTTCCGCCTTGATGGCGGCAAAAATCGCCGGGTGCGGTCCCATCGTCGCCATTGATGTGCATGAAAGCCGCCTTGCTCTGGCGCGCGAATTGGGCGCCACGCATACGATTGATCACAATCGCAGCGGAAGGGTTGTCGACAAGATCCAAGCGATCGCCGCTGGCGGGTTGCGCTGCACGGTGGACACTGCCGCACTTCCCGCCGTGTTGCGCGAGGCGGTCGAATCGCTTGCACCCGGCGGTACCTGCGTACTGCTCGGCAGCGCGCGCCGGGGTGACGAGGTCTCGATCGAGATGCCGTTTTTGCAGGATGGCCGAATTCTGCGCGGCGTGGTTTAGGGCGAGAGCGTGCCGAAAGAATTTATTCCGCGGCTCGTCGATCTCATCATGGACAATAAATTTCCAATTCAAAAGATGATCAAGTTCTACGATTTTGCCGATATTGATCTGGCGGCGCAGGAATCCTCGTCCGGCGTCGCCATCAAACCGGTGCTACGGATGCCGGCGGCCGGCGCATGACATCGTGCCGCGATGACGCCGGGTGCGATCGGACGATTTGTCAAAGAACCGAAAAGAAATAGTGAGGGACGACGCGAAACTCGCCACTCGCGTTCTTACCGCCCTCAGTTTTTGGTCGGACGACCCAAGAGGTTCGCCATCTCCTGCTCGAGCGAGTCGTAGATGGCCGTCTTGTTCTGATTGGGCTTGGCTTCCGGACGAGTGGCCCTTTGCTCGGGCGGGCGAGCAGGGCGCGGCGGTGGCGGCGGCATATCCGTGCGTGCGCCCTGGTCTGACGTTGGAGCGGAGCGCGCTGGGGCGGCGGCAGGTCGGCTGTCGGAGCCGGGTTTGCGCAATGCCGCCTCGAGCCGCTGCGCCATGTCGGCAAGATTTTGCTCGGCGACCGCCGGAGTTTCGGCAGCGGCGGGAGCCGGTGCCGCGGGAGCAGCCGGTGGCGGCGCCGGGGAAGCGGGACTCGGTTGCGGCACAGGCCTTCGCTGGTCAAGTCGCGGTTCCACACGGTGGTCTTGGCGAGGGTCTTGGCGGAGATCTTGGCGAGCGTCTTGGCGAAGCTCTTGCGGCGGCTCGGCCGCGCTTGGACGCGCGCGCTGGGGAACCTGCGGCGGCGGGCGGCTCGAGAGTTCGTCGGCGATCGCAGCGAGCGTGTCGCGATGGCGGCCGGGCGTTTCCGGCTGGAAAGGCCGCCCGGGCAAATCTTCCGCAAAGGGCTCGGTACGCGAGCCCGGACGGGCTGCGCCGTTCGACTCTGGCTGCAGCGGCCACGATCCGCCACTTTCCGGCAAAGGAATGGCGCGCGGCAATGCCTCAAGCCCAGCCGGCGCTCGGGCAATATCGCGCGGAGGAGCGACCGCACGCACGATGTTCGGTTCGACGACGACGTCACTCGGGCCGCCGATCATCAAGAGATGCTCGACATTGTCGCGCCTCACCAGAATGAGACGGCGGCGGCCGTCCACGGTGGCGTAGTCGATCACGGCGAGCCGCGGCTGCCGGCCGCGCGTCGTCGCGCCCAGACGGCCGGAGCCGAACCGTCGCAG
>DASPWC010000087.1:0-4170 GCA_035622055.1 Xanthobacteraceae bacterium
CATGCCAATACGGCGCGGCCGCCGCGGCACCGGCGCAAGACGGAGCATCGGGCCGACCGGCCGCAGCGCGAGCGGCCGCAAAAGCGCTTCGAGCGCAGGGAAAAGACGCCTGATCCGAATTCACCGTTCGCCAAGCTTGCAGCTTTGAAAGCTCAGCTTGAGGCCGATGCGAAGGAGCGCCACTGAGTGGCGGACGTGCTCGAGCGCCAACGCATCGATCGTTGGCTCTGGCATGCGCGGCTGGTGCGCACGCGCGGTGCGGCGGCTGCACTGGCGGAGGCCGGCTATGTCCGCGTCAATGGCACACGGATCGAAGCGTCCAGCCGTATGGTTAGAACTGGCGATGTCATTACAGTCGCGCTCGACCGCAGAGTGCGGGTGGTCAGGGTAACGGGTTTCGCCGAACGACGGGGACCGCCTCAGACCGTCGCCGGGCTCTATCAAGACGTCGATCGGGGCATTCGTTGGGAAGCCGCAGGCGGCCGATGAGGGCCTTCTTGCGTGCTTTCGACCCTTGCGATAGGAGCAAGGCTCGAAAAAGGCCGTTCAGAGCGCGCAAATGACCTACATCGTCAACGACAATTGTATCAAATGCAAATACATGGACTGCGTCGAGGTCTGCCCCGTGGACTGCTTCTACGAGGGCGAGAACATGCTGGTCATTCATCCGGACGAGTGTATCGATTGCGGCGTCTGCGAACCGGAATGTCCAGTTGAAGCTATCAAGCCCGACACCGAACCCGGGGTTGAAAAATGGCTGGGCGTGAACGCCGAATACGCGAAAGTTTGGCCCAATATCACGACGAAAAAGACCCCGCCGGCCGATGCCAAGCAGTGGGAGGGCGTTCCCAACAAATTTGAGGAGTTTTTCTCAGCCAATCCTGGCACTGGCGACTGATACACGTAAAAATTGCAGCCTTAACCATCGAGAAGGATTCCAGCTTTTGCGGGGCAGATGCGACGCTTTCGCACGCGTTAAGGCTTTGATTTTTGACTGAAAATATGTTATATGAGGTTATACAATGAAAGAACGCCCCCGAGGCCGCTCCCGACCGGGAGCATATTTTTTCGGGGGTTTCCGAGGAACCGTCATAAGAGGCGTGAATTCCACGCGAGAGCAGTGGCAGAGAAAACTCGTCGTCGTCCGAAGAAGAGTGCGACCGGTATGAGCCGGAAGACAACAAAAAACCCCTCTCGCGCCAGCCGGAGGCCCACACAGTCCACGCGAGCGATGACCCGCACCAGGGTGACCGTGGCAAAGCCCGCGCAGCGGCGCAAGCCTGAGCCGGAAGGAGCAGCAGCTTTGGGAATTAACGCAAAGAAGACTACGCAGCGACAAGGCTTCAAGACGCATGAATTCATTGTCTATCCGGCCCATGGCGTCGGCCAGATTGTCGCGATCGAGGAACAGGAAGTCGCCGGCGTGCGGCTCGAACTGTTCGTCATCAATTTCGTCAAGGACAAAATGACGCTGCGCGTGCCGACCTCAAAAGCCGCCTCGGTAGGCATGCGGAAGCTTGCCGAAACGCCGATGGTCAAGCGCGCTCTTGAGACGCTCAAAGGCCGCGCTCGCATCAAGCGCACGATGTGGTCGCGGCGCGCGCAGGAATACGAGGCCAAGATCAATTCCGGCGATATCGTTGCAATTGCCGAGGTCGTTCGCGATCTCTATCGTTCGGAGACACAGCCGGAGCAATCGTATTCCGAGCGCCAGCTGTACGAGGCTGCGCTGGATCGGCTGTCACGCGAAGTGGCTGCCGTGCAGCGCATCACCGAAACCGAAGCGATCAAGGAAATCGAGGCTGCGCTCGCCAAGGGGCCGCGGCGCGGCCCGAAGCCGGAGGCTGATGAGGAATCGGTGGTCGAAGAAGAAGCGGCATAACGCCGTCCGCTTCGAGGCCATGCAATAGAAAGGCCCGGCGATAACCGCCGGGCCTTTTTCGTTCTTTCGTCCCGGAATAGCAGACGTAGCCGCGCCACCGTCGCCGTGCCAAAAAATCACACTGTGACAGCCTTTCTCACGATCGTGCCGGGAAATTACCTGTGCTTAGCCATAAATTAAGCTTCCTTTGAAAGGAGATAGGGAGTCGAGTAGTGGGGCTGGGGCAGCGCGATGGGGAAGAAGAGAAAGCCGAGGTCGAAGCGCGGCCGGTTTGTTCCTCTCCTTGCGGCCGTTGGGGTTGGATACGTGATAGGTGCGTGGCACGTCGCCGCGTTACGCGAAACCGATCATGGTTCGGCGGCGCAGGCGGTCGCGTTGCGTTTCCCGGCCGATTGGACAAAAGCGCAGTCGATGGGCGATGCGCGGCCGGTGACCAAGGCCGCGGCGACGACAAGCTCGGCGGTTGCCGCGATGTTCAGCCCCATACCAATGCAGCCGTCGGCCCAGGAGCACGCGGCGGCGCAGGAGCCGGCCGCTGAGAATTTCGTGTCGCAATCGTCCGATCCGCAAGTCGCGGTGCAAACCGCGTCACTCGATAATGCCGTTGCACTGCCGGCGCATCCCACCACCGAGACAGCACGGCCGACCGCAAACCCGATTAAGTCTACCAAGGTTTCCGCCGCGTCAGCGCGGCCGGCCGCGGCGAACCGGTCCGGCTATGTGCTCGACGATGCGCAAATCGCCAGTATCAAAGCGCGGCTGCATTTGACGCCGGATCAGGAGCAAATGTGGCCGGCCGTCGAAGCAGCGCTGCACAATATTGCTTATAAGCGCACGCAACAGGCACGGGAGCGCGGCGCTGCGAGCACGCTGGCTGACGCGTTCGATCCCAACGCCGTGGAGGGACTGAAATCGGCCGCGGTCCCGCTGATTATGAGCTTCAACGAAGAGCAAAAAGAAGAGGTGCGCAATATCGCGCACGTTATGGGCCTCGATCAGCTCGCTACGCAATTCTAAGGCGTGATCGGGAACAAGCCTGTCCCGACACCCATCCGGGGGTGGAAACCGGATTCCGAAAAGATCACGCTGAACCGGCTACCGTCCCCTGAAGTCGCTTCGGCGCGGCGTCTAGTCCTCGGCCGCAGTGCTTTGCCGGTGCAAATACAATACCGGCCGCAAGAGATCGGCCGTGCATTTCGCGCCGATCACGGCCAAGCCAACAAAGCAAACCAGTTCGCCGAGATCCAAAGGACTGGCCACTGAGAAGCTGTAGAGCGGATCATAGAGAAAATACGCCGCGCTGACGGCGGCCGCGATGGCACACACCACGGCCGGCAGGCTGCCAAAAAGCGTAGCCACAAAAGCCGTCGGCAAGAGGTAGAAAAAGACGAGGTGTTGCGGTCCGACCGCTGAAATCCTGATGAACCACAGAACTGCCGTGACCGCCGATACAACGGCAAGCGCAACGACTAGGGGCACCGCCCGTTTCACAATCCACATCCGTTTCCCCCCATGGCCTTCTTGGCCTTGGGCTTATGATAGCCGACGAAAAAGATGGAGGAAATAGCAGGGAGTTCGAGCGCCAATTGGCTATTCAACGACGATCTTCACTTCGCTGCCGGGCTTGAGCTTGTCCCCAAGGTCGAGCCCGTTGAGAACGCGAAACCGTTCGAGCGCACGATCGCCGCCGGCCATCTTTCCCGCCAATTTCTCTACCGTATCGCCTGGCGCGACCGTAACGACGCGAAGACGGAGCGGCTTGGCCTGTTCGGTTTCCGCGATGGTCATGCGGCGGAAGCTGTCCATCGATTCGCGAAAACCGTGATCGGTTTCAGGCGTGCGGTGCTTGGCGGCGAATATGAACCGGTACACGTCGCTGCCGAAGCGGATCGCGTAGAGACGGAAGTCCCATTGATCACCTTTGGCGGCGGCCGTGGCGGCGGGGAAACCGTTGATGGTGGTCTCTTCAACGGTGGCCGGATCGATATTTTCGATCCATCCGGAGTTCAGGTAGTCCGTAAGCGTTTGTTCCGCCGGCACGCGCACCACGTCGAGCCGCAACGCCTCGCCGCCACCACGCTTGATTCCGAGCACGGCCTGCGCGGTATTGTCGAGCGCGAAGCCCTCGGGGGCGGTGAAAGTGAAGTCGAGTTTGGGATGCAGGAAGCGCCGTCCGCGGACAAATCCTTCGCTCGGATCTTCGCCGTAGACGATGCCGTTGATGTCGGCGAAATAGTTCGATTTAGCTTGAGCGAAATTCTGCCCGTTGTCGGCCGGCGCGCGGTATT
>DASPWC010000088.1:0-9816 GCA_035622055.1 Xanthobacteraceae bacterium
GCAAGAACGTCATGCTGGAAAAGCCGATCGCGCTTGAATTGTGGGAGGCCGACGAGCTCATTCAACTGTCAAAGCGAAACAGTCTCAAATTCACCATCGGCTATTCGCAGCGCTTCAACCCGAAAGTCGCCTTCGCCAAGAAAAAAATCACCGACGGCACGCTCGGCAGCGTCGTGTCCGTGCTGGTCAGCCGGCACCTCTCGCGCGATCTCGGCAAGAAGATCGCCAGCCGCGTGCGCCTGTCGCCGGTCGTCATGGAGTCGACCCACGATCTCGACTTCGTCTTCTGGCTGCTGGAGCCGGCGAAACCGATCCGGGTCTACAGCCAGGGCGCCTACGGCTACATGAAGCCGGTAAACGGCTCGCACGACATCATGTTCACGACCGTGACGATGGACAATGGCGTGGTGGTGATGATCGGCGGGGGCTGGAACTTCCCGCCGAGTTACCCGAACTATTGCTCGACCTGGATCGAGATTACCGGCACCGAGGGCGCGTTGACGCTCGACGACACTCAGCGCGACAATTGGCTCAATACGGCAAAGCGCGGCCAGGAATTTCCCATGTCGACGATGCCCGGCGAGTGGGTCGATCACGTGTTCGCCGGCGGCATCGGGCCCGAGACGATCCACTTTCTCGAAGCCTGCATCCGCGACACCGCGGTAATGGTTTCGCCGGAAAGCGCGCGCCGCGTGATGGAAACCTACAGCGCCGCCGACCTTTCGGCCGACCGCAACGCGCCGATCGATTTGCCGCTCACCAATGAGACGATTTCCGGCATAGCGGAACTCAAGCAAAGAAACCGCGCGGGATTGAATCAATGAAGAAGAACGTCAAGGGCGTCGGTCTCGCCATTATCGGCGCCGGGCGCGTTGGCCTTTTTCGCGGCGAAGTGGCGGCGCGCCATCCCGCGGTGGAATGGATCGGTATTGCCGAGCTCAACCATAATCGCGGCGGCGACGTCGCTGCGCGCATCGGCGCCGACTTCGTCACGACCAGCCATCGTGAATTGCTGGCCCGCCCGGAAGTGACCGCCGCGATCATCGCGACCGACGAGCATCTGCATGTCGATCCGATCTTGGCGGCGGTCGAGCACGGCGTGCCGATGCTCATCGAAAAGCCGCTCGCCACCGACCTCGCGCAATCGGCGCGCGTGCTCGGGGCGATCACCGAGGCCAAACTCGACGCTGTTGTCGGTTATACCCAGCGTTTCCGGCGCAAATGGCTCGCTGGCAAGGAGAAGGTGAGAAGCGGCGCGCTCGGCGACGTCACCATGGTGACGTCGCGCGCTTTCATGAATCGGCTCGTCGCGATCGACAATTACAAACGCACCGACGATCCGGCGACGATCTCGCCGATGGTGATTTCCGGCACGCACGCGCTCGACATCGTCATGTGGTATCTGGAAGGCAAACGGCCAGTCGAATGTTTCGCGCTTTCGGTCGATAAAGTGCTCGGGCCGCTCTACGACGGCATCGACGCCACCGCCGGCATGATCATGTGCGCTGACGGCACTATCTATCATCTCAATATTTCCTGGGCGCTGCCCGTGACCTGGCCGGGCGCGGTGTATAGTTTGGAAGTCGGCGTCAACGGCACCCACGGCGTGCTGACGATCGACGATACCCATCGCGATATGGTGCTCGCCGTTTCCGCGCCGCAGAGCGAAGGCTACGCGCCCGACGCGAGCCGGCTTGTCGATTTTCTGGGCTCCTATCCGCCTGGCGATATGGCGCTCGGCGAGTTACGCGGGCCGATGCGCGACGAGACCGATTCGTTCCTCAATCGCGTCTCGCTGGGTCTGCCGACTCAGGCGGCCACAGCCGCCGAAGCGCATGACCGGCTGATGCTGACCAAGGCGCTCGATCTATCGGCGACACTTAGGCAGCCGGTCAAGCTACCGCTTGAGCCGCGCAGTGTTTGATTGGATGAGCGACGATTGTTTCGAACTGAATCGATTCCCGCTCTAGACATTCAGGAGGGCATGATCTTTTTGGAAAGCCGGCTTCCACTCCGGATCGGTGTCGGGGGCAGGCTTTTTTCGGATCATGCCTAGGCCAAAGCGGCGAGCAGGACCAGGATCTCGCAGACCTGCTCAAGCGCGCCCAATACGTCGCCGGTCTGTCCTTCGATCTGCCGTGTGCTCAGCCATGCCATCAGCGCGACTGCGATAATCAAAACAAACGACGTCATGACACCGCGCCCGGGGTGCAGGCAGAAGAGCAGAACGACAAACGCGATAGCCGCGGCGGCCGCCACGGTTTCGCCCGGCGGCCGGCCAGCCTGGAACGACAACCCATCGCTACGCGCCGGCGGCAACAGCCACATGAGCGCAGGTATTGCGGCGCGCGCCGCGGTATGCGCCGCGATCAGCGCCCATACGACGGAACGAGTGTCGCCGAAGCTTGCCAACGCGCCGATTCGCAGCAGCAGCGACAGGACCAAAGCGCATACGCCGTAGGCGCCGGTGCGGCTGTCGCGCATGATTTCGAGTTTTTGTTCACGCGTCTTGCCGCCGCCGAAGCCGTCCACCGTGTCGGCAAGACCGTCCTCGTGCAGACAACCGGTCAGGACCAGCGTCGCTGCCACGCTCAGCGTTGCCGCCGGCCACGGCGGCAAACCAAGCCAGTGCGCCAGCGCGTAGACGGCGGCGCCTATAACGCCGATCACGAGCCCCGCGAATGGGAATGCCCATGCAGCTTTGGCGATGGCGTCGCCCGCCGGCGGCGTTGCCCGCGCCAGCGGGAACCTGCTGGAAAACGCCAGGACCGCCTTGAGCTCTTCGCCGCGATCTTCAAACCAGCCGCGGGAAATCGTCGTCATGCAGCGCCAGCCCGTTGATGGCCGTGAGACAAGCGATTTGCTACGGCGCTCATTCGAGTCGGAACCCGCTACGCCTGGTGCAGTTGTGCCCGTAAAAT
Source organism: Xanthobacteraceae bacterium (assembly GCA_035622055.1). GTDB lineage: Bacteria > Pseudomonadota > Alphaproteobacteria > Rhizobiales > Xanthobacteraceae > BOG-931. Next base: position 2,922 of record DASPWC010000088.1, read on the forward strand.
GGACCATAATCGCGACCTGTACTATCCCCTAAATTCGGTCTCGTTTAGTCTCGTTGTGCAGTTGGGTAAGCAATTCCGGCGGCAGGCCACGGCCGGCCCGTGGAAACGCCGTGAAGAAGGCGCCCTCGATCTCATTGGAGACCGTGTATGCCTTGGCCCTACATTGCGCCGATTCTGTTACTACTGTGCTCCAACGTGTTCATGACTTTTGCTTGGTATGGTCAGCTCAAGTATCCGAACGTGGCCCTGTGGATTGTAATCCCCGTGAGTTGGGGCATCGCCTTTTTTGAGTATTGCTTTGCCGTGCCTGCCAATCGCATCGGGTACACCGTGTATTCAGCGGCCCAACTTAAGACGATCCAGGAAATCATTACGGTTTCGATCTTTGCCGTTTTTTCGGTTCTTTATCTCGGAGAAGCAATCCGCTGGAATCATCTGGCCGCATTCGGGTGTCTAGTGCTCGCGGCGTTCTTCGCTTTCCATAATTGGAGTTAGCAGCACCCAGCCGGCGGCCGAGCGCCAAGATGCTCAGCAAGGACAGGGCGGGACGCATTTCGGCGAGCGCGGCAAAGCTGCCGGAAGGAACTGCTGGTCGAGAAGAGCCTCGGCGAGGAGTAGGGCCGAGGCGCTGTCAGCGAACGGATTTACGTGCGTTATTTGATCGCGTTTGATACGTTCGTGAATGTGGTATTCAAGTTTGTTCCGACAGTTTTCACTGCGGCGATAATCGCAACCGAAATGCCAGCCGCGATCAGGCCGTATTCAATTGCGGTCGCGCCCGTCTCATCGCGAACAAACCGCTTGATGATTGCCTTCATTGACGTCACCCTTTGTTCCTTGTTTCAGCTTTTCCTCCGTAAAGCACAATTTCTTTTTGTTGGTTAATTGGACAGGACGGACGCCGGATCGTTTCGAACGCGGATAATGATGCGTTTCTAGAAAAGATAAAATGCGGGAGAACCTCAGCGGTTGGCGCCCGGCCGGCACACGGCCCGTTGCGGCAGTATTGTTCGCAATCTCCGCCACCTTGAGCAGAAGCTGTTAGAACGCCAAGGCTTGGGCCGACTGCCGTCCTGGCCGAATAAAATTAGCCGCGACGGTAAGAGGGAGCGCGCGGAGCGATGCTCGGAAAAAAGGCACCGGAGGGAGGTCCTGGTGGCCTGAAGTCGCTAGGGTACTTCAGAGGCCGCATTCCTCTCGAAACACGGCAACCGCGATTCGGAACAAACAACGCCATGACCGACCTTGACTTCGATCAAATGCTGTTGCCGAAACAGACGAAGTTTTCCTGTTTTGTCGGGAATTTTTGACAATCGCGCGCGAAGCCGCTCGTACTTTATTAGTTCAACGGAACCTCGTGCATTGGAACGAATTGGCAAAATCAGCCGACCGAGGTGGATATAAATCGCGTCTCGTTCGCGCTCGTGGTCCGGGACGCGTGTCCCCGACACCCCCCAGCCAATCCGGGCCACGCGATTCCCCCAAACCGCGGGGTCGGTTGAACGCCGACCCTGCCCTTTGATGGCAAACGACCGTCGACGCCGTAATGTTAATTCGGCGATTTGCTGGAAATTGGCTGTGACGCTCGCTCAATGCACAGCGGGGGCAGCGGATTATTTGTGTCGCGTAACGCTGCCTCAAGAGCCCCGGGCGGGTACCTCAAACGCTCGGGGCTCGCCGTTGTGGGGCGCGGCTGGCGATGCGCGCTTCGACGCCGAAAAAATCGGCCAAAAAAGGAACCCCGCCACACGGGGGTGCAGCGGGGCCGCAGGAAAGAATCAACAATGCAACACTGACACAGTCCCGGCGCCCAGTAACAGAGGAAGCTTTCCCGACTTATCAGGAACATTTGGCAATCGGCGGCCCAGACCACTAATTTATCGACCGAGGTGTGATGACGGTCACGGATCGCTTTCCCGTCTGCTCCTACCAATGCGGGGGACGGAGGATCGGGAACACGCCGTGCCGGAGCCGGTATTCTGGAAAGATATTACGACTGCGTTTGAAGGCCGCGTAATCGGCGGATCGTGGACGGTTGAAGAAGGGGTTGTGAGAGTAAGAACTGCGTTCGGCGAAAAGACGGCGCCGCTCGAAGAAGCTAACGGGATCTGGGTCGCGTGGCGGCTGTTGCGCGAGATGGCAGCGGAAGGAAAGGCGTAGCACGCGGCAACCAAGCGATGGCGGTTCCGCGTTGTAAGAGCGCTGCGAGTTTTCGGGTTTCCCGGGCCGCGTCGTATTTCTTTTTTAGTTTTTCGCATAGTCGGCGAGTTGCCCAACAAGCGGTAGGGTGCTTCCGCCATCGGTGACCTTTGTGTTGTGCACCCGCTCCTCTAGGAATAGATGCAGCGGCAAAGCAAAGCGAATGGCGATTTGCTACGTCTCCATCCGCCCAATTGGCGCGTGGAGTGGGTCACTATGATGAACTTCGCCTCATTTTCGGACCTGCGAGCCCTCTGTCTCGACCTTCCGGGCGGGGATCCGGCCGCCGGCGCGTCGGTCGCCCGGCGCGAGGCGATGTTGACCAAGCCGCCGGGCAGCCTGGGCAGGCTCGAACAGCTGGTCGGCTGGCTCGCGTATTGGCAGGGCCACGCGCCGCCGCGGTTGCAAAAGGTCGAAATCTTGGTGTTCGCCGGCAATCACGGCGTGACGCGGCGCGGCGTCTCCGCCTATCCCGCCGCGGTGACGGCGCAGATGGTTGCGAACTTCGCCGCCGGCGGCGCCGCGATCAATCAACTGGCACGGACCGCCGGAGCTCAATTACGGGTCGTTCCGCTGTCGCTCGATAGGCCTACGGCCGATTTCACCCTTCAGCCGGCGTTGCAGGAACAGGAATTTCTCGCGGCCGTCGCAGCCGGCTTCGAGGCTGTCTCATCCACATGCGATCTTCTCTGCTTGGGTGAAATGGGTATCGGCAACACGACGGCGGCGGCGGCAACAGCGGCGGCTTTGTTCGGCGGCGGCGGCGCGCGTTGGGCTGGCCGCGGCACCGGCGTCGATCAAGACGGCCTAGCGCGCAAGCGTGACACAATCGATCGGGCGCTTTCACGCCATGCCGGCTTGCTGCACGATCCGCTCGCGGCCGCAGCTACGCTCGGCGGGCGCGAGCTCGCCGCCATCTTGGGCGCGACGCTTGCGGCGCGGCGGCGCCGAATTCCCGTCATGCTCGACGGCTTTGTCTGCACCGCCGCTGTGGCCCCATTGCAAAAGCTGCGAACGGACGCACTGTCGCACGTGCTTGCGAGCCACGTCTCGGCCGAAGCGGGCCATCGGTTGCTGCTGGAAGAGCTTGGTCTTGCTGCCTTGCTCGATCTCAATATGCGGCTCGGCGAGGCGTCCGGCGCAGCCTTGGCTGTGCTGCTATTGCACGCGGCGCTTGCCTGTCACGTGGGGATGGCAACCTTCGCCGAGGCGGGCGTCTCCGATAAGGCCGCCGCAGACGCCGCGGCGAAGGCAGCGGGCTAGAGCGTGGCTCGGATAGTTGCAGCCTAGGGCATGATCCGGAAAAAGCCGACCCCCGGAAACCGATCCGGGGGTCGAAACCGGTTTTCCGAAAAGATCATGCCCCGTCGAAAACCCCAGAGCGGCAATGGAGTCGGTTTAAAGCGATTGCGCTCTAGCGCCCCGCAGCAGCTATGGCGTGGAAAAACGTCCCGGTGACGCGGCCGCGCCGCCCGCCGGCTTTGCCGAGCGCTCGTCCTTCGCTGTCGGTGAGTTCCGCCAAAGCCTCATCGCTACCTGGCGCGCTGAGCGATGCATAGTGGAATTCGTGGCCGCGGACGATCGTGCTTTTGGCGCCGAGCACGCCGTCCGAAAGAAGCCGCGCGGCGCGGTAGCCGAGATGCAGTTTGCGCTTGGCGAAGCTCGTCGCGTGACCAAGAAGCCCGGCCATGGCGCAATGGCGGCCATTCGCGTCTTCGATGCCCTGGCCGAGCACCATGTAGCCGCCGCACTCGCCGTGCACCGGGCGCGTTTCGGCGAAGCGCCGGATGCCGTCGGAAAAGCGCCGCGCCGCGGCGAGCGCTTCCGCATGCAATTCCGGGTAGCCGCCCGGCAGCCAGCAGCTGTCGGCGCGTTCCGGCGGCGCTTCGTCGGCTAGCGGCGAGAAGCAAATAATTTCCGCGCCGCAATTGCGCCACGCATCGAGAAGATGCGGATAGACGAAACTGAAGGCGCGATCATACGCGAGCGCGATGCGCTGGCCGGGCGGCGGTAAGGGAGCCAAGGCTTGGGGGTGCGAGGTTGTCGCAAACGCGGCGGGCGCCGCGATGGCGAGCGGCGCGGCGGCGGCGATGATCGCGTCGAGATCGAGATGGCGCTCTGCCATCGCGGCGAGTCGATTGGTCAGCTTGGCCAAATCGGCATGCTCGCCGGCCTGCACCAGCCCGAGATGCCGTTCAGGCAAAGTAAGGGCGGCATCGCGCGGCAGTGCCCCGAGAATGGGCATGGGCAGGGCGGCGATTGCATCGGCGATCAGCGCGCGGTGGCGTTCGCCTGCCGTGCGATTGAGGATGATGCCGGCAATATGCACGGCGGGGTCGTGCGAGGCGAACCCGCGCACCACCGCGGCCGCCGATTGGGCTTGGCGCACCACATCGAGCACGAGCAGCACCGGCATATTGAAATGCGCCGCGAGATCGGCCGTGGCGCCGCGGCGGCCGGCATCGCCCGGCGCGCCGTCAAACAATCCCATCACGCCTTCGATGATCAAGACATCGGCGTCGCCGGTGGCTTGCGCGGCCAGACTATCAAGGAGCCTGGGCGACATCGCCCAGGAATCGAGATTGATCACCGTCGCCCCGGTGGCGGCGGCATGAAATGCCGGATCGATGTAATCCGGACCGGCCTTCGCCGCGCGCACTTTGACGCCGCGCCGTTTGAGCGCGGCAAGAACCGCAAGCGTTATCGTCGTTTTGCCGGCGCCGGAATGCGGCGCGGCGATGATTAGTCCGCGCGGCATTGTTCCGGCTCCGTCGTCGCGATGACATCTCCGAGCAGCTCGCTGCGCATCTTCACGACATTCCCGATCACGACGATGGCCGGTGGTTCGAATTTTTGTTCGCGAGCGGCGGCGGGGAGCTTTTCAAGACACGAGACAAGGATGCGCTGTTTGGGGGTCGTCGCCGACGCGATCACCGCGGCGGGCGTGTCCCCGGCAAGACCCGCTCGGATGATTGCCGCGACGATCCGCTCGAGATTGTGCATGACCATGTAAAGCACGATGGGCTGCCCGGTGCGGGCGAGGGGCGCCCAATCGAAGTCCTCGTCAGCGCCATGCCCGGCCGTAAAAATCACGGCGCGGTTTATGCCGCGCAAGGTCGCCGGGATACCCGCTGCCGCGAGCGCGGCGAGGCCGGACGTGACACCTGGAATGACGCGAAACGGAACGCCGGCCCGCGCCAGCATCAACGCTTCTTCGCCGCCCCGGCCGAAGACGCATGGATCGCCACCCTTGAGCCGCAACACGCGATTGCCGGCGTGCGCGAGCGCCACAAGTCGCTCGCTGATGTCGGCTTGCAGCGCCGACGGCTTGCCGCCGCGTTTGCCGGCAAATTCCAGCCGCGCTTGCGGGCCGGCCAGCGCGAGAACGCGCTGATCGACGAGTGCGTCGTGAACGACGACGTCGGCCTGGGCGAGACCGGCCAAAGCGTCGAGGGTGAGCAAGCCGGGATCGCCCGGCCCGGCGCCGGCAAGCCAGACATGGCCGGGGGCGAAGACAGGAATTCCGGCCCGCCGCGCCGTAAGGGAATCCCACGCCGTCATGGGGACCTTTTTGGTGACCTCATTGGCAGCCTCACCTCGCTGCCCTGATAGCGACGGGACGGGACGACAGGACTCATGCACCCCTCCACGAAATCGGCGGCGATAGCCGGCATCGTAAAGCGCGCTATCGCGGAAATCGTGCGCGGCCAGCGCGCGCCCAACGAGGATAAGCGCGGTTCGTTCGATCCGTGCTTCGGAAACCTTTGCACCAATATCGGCGAGCGTACCCACGATGACCCGCTGCGTCGGCGAACTGGCCTGCACCACGACCGCGGTGGGGCAATCACCGCCGTAGAACGGCGTCAGTTCTCGAGCGACGATGTCGACGGCATGGATGGCAAGGTGAATGACCAGCGTCGCGCCGGTTTTGGCGAACATCGCAAGCTTCTCGCCGTCCGGCATCTGCGAGGCGCGGCCCGGCACGCGCGTGAGTACCACGCTTTGCGCGATTTCCGGCACCGTGAGCTCGCATTCGAGCGCGGCCGCCGCGGCGGCAAAGGCCGGCACGCCGGGCGTCATCGTGTAGGGAATGTTGCGCCAGTCAAGTCGGCGCAGCTGCTCGGCGAGCGCCGAATAGATCGAGAGATCGCCGGAATGCAGTCGCGCGACGTCTTGTCCCGCCGCGTGCGCGGCGGCGAACTCGGCTTCAATCTCGTCGAGCGAGAGCGGCGCAGTATCGACAATGCGCGCGCCTTTCGGACAGTAGCTTAAAAGTTCCCGTGGCACGATCGAGCCGGCGTAGAGACAGACCGGGCAACGCGCGATGATCTCGCGCCCACGTACGGTGATGAGGTCGGCCGCCCCCGGCCCGGCGCCGATGAAATGCACGGTCATTGGATGTCACCCGAAGCCGCGAGCGCACAGGTGGCCGCGCCGACGATAAGACGCGAAACGATGAGCCGCGCCGAAGGTCCGGCAGCTGCGAGGGCCGCGGCCTCGGCGAGCGAAGGCAGACCGATAAATGCCAATATGCGATCCGATCGCGTCGTGGCGCGATTACCGGCGGCTTTGAGGTCACCATGCGGTATCAGCATCAATCTCACGCCAAGCTTGGCGGCAACCGTTTCGATTCCGCGTTCGCCCCGTTTTGCGTCGCCGGTCGCGATCGCATTCAGATCCCTTGCCGAAACTCCAG
>DASPWC010000089.1:0-2550 GCA_035622055.1 Xanthobacteraceae bacterium
GAATTCGGCAATCTCGGCGACACCTCGACGCTCGCCGATCCGGCCGTGGTCGACGATCTCGTCCACAACCGCCAGAACAAGAAAAGCGCCTAACCCGCCACTTCCCGGCGAAAACGGTTGAGTTCCGCATTACCAACCGGCTTGATGGGGCTCGCACAGTGGTGCGTGAAGGGCACACCTTTCGGAAAAAAATCGCTAGAGCATTAACCCTGCCACCGTCACGTTGCTCGGAAAACGGCAGTTTCGGTTAGGATGCCACCTGGCTGGATTCCCAACTGTGGCCTGGTCGGGCCAGGCGATCAGGAACGACGCGCTTTAGCAACAAGGAATGGGACAATGCGGGCAAGGATTGTGTTTCCGGCGGCCATTGTGACCAGCATCGCGACATTCGCTTTTGCCCCTGAACCGGCGCAGGCTCACGGCGACATCGTGTCGGTGAAAGACAGCTATATGCCGGGCACTATCGTCATCCGTACCGGCGAGCGCCGTCTTTATTACTTCGTCGGCCCGGGCGAGGCGGTCCGCTACCCGGTCGGCGTCGGCCGCGCTGGCATGCAATGGTCCGGCACCGCATTCATCGACGGCAAATACATCAGGCCGGCATGGACGGCGCCGGAATCGATCAGGCGGGATTACCGATCGCTGCCGAGCGTCGTTCCGGGCGGCTCGTCGCATAACCCGATGGGCGCGGCGGCCATGACGCTCTCTGGAGGCGGCGAATACGCCATTCACGGCACCAATGCGCCGGGCACGATCGGCGGATTCGTGTCGCACGGCTGCATTCGCATGTACAACGAAGACATCATGGACCTCTATAGCCGCGTCAGTATCGGCACGCGCGTGGTTGTTACGAGGTAAGGACGAAAGTCAGGAATTCGGGTTTTCACTATTAGGGTGTTAACCGGAAAAAGCCTGCCTCGGAACTATCCGGGATGAAAACCAGTTTTCCGAAAAAGGATCACGCCTCATCAAATCTAGATCCCAGGTGTTTTTGACGCTGACCCCGCCCCCCTGATTGTTTAATCCCCGATCCTCAGAAATCCGACGCAAGTCCGTTGACTTCCCAGTCGCCATAACGCGTCGGGTCGAGCCCGCCGCGACCGGAAATCTCCTTTGGCGAATTTGGTTTCGCCGCTTCGCGTTCCGCTCGGCGCGCCGCCGCTTCGGCAAGCGCGCGCCGGGCGGCATCCGGCAGCGGGCGCTTGGCGGATTGTTCTTCGCCGGCCTGGGATGCGGGCGGTTTCGGCGGATCGGTTGGCACAGGCATTGACTTGGCGTAGGCCTGCCCCGTCCGCAAGGAGGAATTTTGACGATGAAGAGCGCGCGGAAGCCGGCGGCACGGCAGGCGAGACCCGGTAATGTGCCCGGTCTCGCGGTGCGTCTTCTTGCCGCCGACGTTCTCGATGCCGTCCTGCACCAGCGCCGCGCGCTCGACGAAATTCTGGAATCCGCAAAAGCCGCGACCGCGCTCGCGGAGCGCGATCGCGCGCTTTTACGCACGCTGCTCGGCGTGGTCCTGCGCCGGCTCGGCACGCTGCGGCATCTGCTGGCAATGTTTCTCGAGCGGGGCATGCCGCCGCAAGCGCCACGTGTCGAAATCGCGCTGCTTCTTGGCGCAGCGCAAATTCTCTTTCTTAACGTGCCGGACCATGCCGCGGTCGATCTTGCGGTGCGCCTCGCGCAGGCCGACCGCCGCGCCGCACCTTTCGCCGGCCTCATCAACGCCGTATTGCGGCGCGTGACGCGCGAAGGCGCCGCGCGCCTCGCGGCGCTCGATGCGCCGATGCTCGACACGCCGGATTGGCTGATGACGCGCTGGACGGCGGCTTATGGCGCCTCCACAGCGCGCGCGATTGCCGAGGCGAACGGTCACGAAGCGGCGCTCGATCTGACGGTGAAAAGCGATCCGCATTTCTGGGCGGGAAAACTCGACGGACGGTTGCTTGCGACCGGCTCGGTGCGCGTGGTCGCGCCGGGTGCCGTCGGCGCGCTGCCCGGCTTTGCCGAAGGCGCTTGGTGGGTCCAGGATGCCGCGGCGGCGCTCCCGGCACGCCTGATCGGTGATATTCGCGGCCGACGCGTAGCCGATCTTTGCGCGGCGCCAGGCGGCAAGACTGCGCAGCTTATACTCGCGGGCGCCAAAGTGACGGCGGTCGATCGCGCACCGGCACGGCTTCAACGGCTGCGTGACAATCTTGTTCGTCTGCGGCTCGAGGCTGAGATCGCTCGCGCCGATGTCGAACAATGGACCGCGGAGCCGTTCGACGCTGTACTCCTCGACGCCCCGTGTTCCTCCACGGGCACCATCCGACGACATCCCGACGTGCCGTGGCTTAAGACAGCGGACGACATCGCCAAGCTCTCCAAACTGCAGCGCCGTTTGCTCGATCGTGCTGTCACGCTGACCAAGCCCGGCGGCACGCTGATCTACTGCACCTGCTCGCTAGAGCCCGAAGAGAACGAGAATGTGATCGCCGATCTGCTCGCGCGCGAGCCGCGCATCCGGCGTATGGCCGTTGCCGCTGGCGACGTGTTTGGCCGCGATGAGCT
>DASPWC010000090.1:0-2514 GCA_035622055.1 Xanthobacteraceae bacterium
CGATTTCGTCCAGGTCAAAGGCGCCAAGCTCGAGAATGGGCTCCTGCATGTCGACCTGGTGCGCGAGATTCCCGAGGCCAAGAAGCCGCGCACGATCCCGATCGGCAACGGCAAGGCCGTCGAGCAGAAACAGGCCGCGTAGTCGGCCGACCCGAAACTCAATCAGCGCCCCGGTTTCCGGGGCGCTTTTTTGTTGCCGGGCGAAGGAGCGCGACGCGCTTTAACGAAATGGCGCCGGAAGCTATCCTGTCGTCACGGCAATCGTGCTTGCTCGGGTGTCGAGCATGAATGTCGAGGAGTGGGGAGGAGATCGATGGGTGCAAAAATGACCCGCGAGCGCGCGGAGGAGTTCGGCGCTGCGTGGAATAGCGGCAACGCCGATCTGGTGACCAGTTATTTCACCGAAGATGGCGCTTATCATGCGTCGGTCGGACCTGAACCGCTCGGCAAAAGTTACCTTGGTAGGGAGAATATCCGTCGTGGGGTCCAGGCCTTCTTCGACCGATTTCCAGACGGCAAATTCGAAAATTTGAAAGTCGTGGTCGCCGGCGACGTCGGCACTTTCGAATGGGACTTCGTCGCCACCGACGCCGCCGGACAGAAGGTACGCACGGCCGGCTGCGATCTTCTGCGGTTCGTCGGCGACAAGGTCGCAACCAAGAACGCGTTTCGCAAGCAGCGGGGATAGCCGAGGTCGAAACGCGTCGCCATAATGAGCGATCTTCACTGCGCGAGCTTCGCGACGCTGCCCGTTTCGAAACGAGATTCGCAAGCAAATGGCGGAACAGATTACGGAGGTCGTGAAGCGCGGCCGTTGGCTCTACGATGAGACCGTTCCTGCCGAAGTACGGATCATCAGAAAGAACTTCGCCGATCCCCCGCATCCCGCCGATGAGGAATTGCCGGAGGGTGAGGACGTGCCGCCGCCCTACGGGCCTGACGGATTTTACTATTATGCAGTATTCGAAATGACCGGCCGCGGCGGCATGACGGCTCGGAGCGGAACCGACCATTACAATAGCGTCGATGAGGTCATTCAACGTGTTGAACGGACCTTGAACGGCAAAGTGACCTGGGACGACGCCTGATTGCCTCACCTTGCGGGGCCGTGATGGAGCAGATCGCGAACTGGCTCGAAAAGCTCGGCATGTCCGAGTACGCGCAGCGATTCGCCGACAACGGAATTAATTTCGCGGCACTCCGGCATCTGACCGATCAAGACCTGAAAGACATCGGCGTTCTGCTCGGACATCGGCGGATCATGCTTGCGGCGATCGCCAAGCTAGACGGTGCGGCCGCCTTAGCGCCCGAACCCGCCCCGCCGGAGCCGAAGGCGCAAGACGCCGCGGAGCGCCGCCAGGTCACGGTGATGTTCTCGGACCTGGTCGGTTCGACGGCGCTGTCCACGCGCATGGACCCGGAAGACCTGCGCGAAGTCATTTCCGCTTATCAGAAATGCGTCGCCAGGACCGTGCTTCGCTTCGGCGGCTATGTGGCGAAGTATATGGGCGACGGCGTCCTCGTCTATTTCGGCTATCCGCTCGCGCACGAGGATGATGCCGAGCGGGCGGTGCGCGCCGGGTTGGAGCTGGTCGCGGCAGTCGGCGATCTGACGACGGGCGCGGCCCTGCAAGCGCGCGTCGGCATCGCCACCGGGCTGGTCGTCGTCGGCGATTTGATCGGATCGGGCGCGGCTCAGGAGCAGGCGGTCGTCGGCGAGACGCCGAACCTGGCATCGCGCCTGCAGGGCATCGCCGAACCGGACAGCGTGGTGATCGCGGAGAGCACGCGAAAGCTCCTCGGCAATCTGTTCGAGCTTCAGGACCTCGCCGTCCGTGACCTCAAGGGCATCGCGGCGCCGCAGCGCGCCTGGGCCGCGCTCCGACCGAGGACGGTGGAAAGCCGCTTCGAGGCCCTGCACGCGAGCGGCCTGACGGCGCTTGTCGGGCGGGAAGAAGAACTCGAACTGCTGCTTCGGCGCTGGTCCCAGGCCAAGACCGGTCAAGGTCAGGTGGTTTTGCTTTCCGGCGAGGCCGGTATCGGCAAATCGCGGCTCACGGCCGCGCTGTTGGAACGTTTGGCTGCCGAGCCGCACTCGCGGTTACGCTATTTCTGCTCCCCGCAGCACACCGACAGCGCGTTTTATCCGATCATCAGCCAGATGGAACGCGCCGGCGGATTGGCTCACGACGACACCCCGCAGGCGAGGCTCGACAAGCTCGATGCGGTGCTGGCGCAGACCTCGACCTCGCCCGAGGATGCCGCACTCTTCGCCGAGATGCTGTCGCTGCCGAATGACGGACGCTATCCCGCGCTCACGTTGAGCCCGGAACAGCGCAGGCAAAGAACGCTGGAGGCGCTGACGGCGCAAGTCGCGGGATTGGCAAGCCGGCAACCCGTGCTGATGATCTTCGAGGATGCGCACTGGACCGATCCTACGAGCCTGGAAGCGTTCGGCCGGACGGTAGACCGAATTAAAACCCTACCGGTGCTGCTGATCGTAACTTTCCGCCC
>DASPWC010000091.1:0-2492 GCA_035622055.1 Xanthobacteraceae bacterium
ACCGGGCGAATAAGGGAAGATGCCGCCCGTATCGTTACCGGTCACGCCCGGACCGGGGCCGGCGAACTCTGCACCCCATGCCATAGCGGCGGTGATGAGAACGGAGCCGTTCGACGCAACGCCGACGATGAGGGCGCCGAGGACGAGAGTGAGCGCCGCAAACAAGTTTCGGACCATGGAAGCCTCCAGCCGCAGGCAAGCCTAGCGCGGCAAGCTTAAAGCCGCGTTTGGCTGATGAAAAGCCTCAATGCGCGCTCTCGTTCCGCCGATTTCATGCCATCGAATAGGCGCTCGCGACCATGCCGACGGGACGCCGGTCCGCGGCATTGAACAGCATGACGCGGCCGAAACTGGTGTTGCGGCCGATGCGGACCACGCGAGCATCGGCCACGACGTCGAAGTTCACCGGACGCAGGAAGTGCGTGGTCTGGTCGATCGAATTCATCGGCCGATAGCCGTTCCACGCGGCCGAACAGGCCATGACCACGGCCGTATCCGCCAGCGCCATCAGCGATGGTCCACCGACATTGTTGCCGGATCATTAAAATCGGTTGCGCGGTTGTCGATGATTGATGTCATCGCGAAGTTAGGGAATGGATTTTCGCAATGCACACAGACGCGACGAATCAGATGCAACAAATCAAGTGGCAGCGAGGCGCCAGCGGCATAAATGCTGCTGGTTGCGCACGCTTATTTCTTCGCGCGGCGCTACAAGACTGCAAAAAAGAGATTCGCGCCATCATTTTTATTCGAGCGCCCGCCGGCCGATCCGCCGTAGCCGCGATGGGTGAGCACTTCCGGCGTGGGACTTGACCGGCAGCGGCGTGCACGGCACGGTTACCCAGTCAGCGGGGGGAGGGCCCCAATGTCCGAAACGGCGTTCAAAGCGGCTTTCAAGGCGGCTCGGCGTGGAACCGCTTCCAAGCCGGTCTCGAAAGCCAATTTCCGTCTTCAATCAATCCAGCTTGCCTTTATGGGGCTAGCGCTTGCCTTAGGCGCGCTTTCCCCGTCGCAGCTCTTTGCGGCGAACTGGTTTGAAAAGAACTTTTGGCTTTCCGGACCGCGTTACGACCGCACCGTGCCGGCCTGCGATTATCCGGCCGCGCTCGATCGGATAATCGGCAACTTCCGCACCAAGGAATTTCGGTTCTGGAATTCGGAGCTGCGCATCGTCGGCGTCGAGAATATCCAGGAGCTCGATTTTCAGCCTTGGGCGGCCCAGGCCATTCCGCGGCGCTTCTGCCGCGGCATTGCGGTAATCAATGATGGCGCCAGGCACACGATCTACTATTCGATCGCCGAAGATACCGGGATGATCGGCATGGATTGGGGTGTCAATTTTTGTGTCGCCGGATTGGATCGCAACTGGGCTTATAACCCGGACTGCCGCGGCGCCGGACCCTGAGCGCCGATGTCGGCTTAGCCGCGCAGCGCCTCAAGCACGCAGTCGCGCAGCAGAATTGGATCGCGCGCTCCGCGCTGAGCGAACTCGATGACCTTTACCGCCACCATGTTCGTTTCGCTATTATCACCGTCGCCAAGCCCGAGCGTTTGACAGACATCAGTGTAGACGGATGTCATGCGCACGATTGCTTCCGGCTCGAACGCCTCGTTCTTAAAAAGCGCGTAAACGGTCATGCGTTCTGCCTCCCGTACAATTGAGTTAAGCCTCCATGGCGCGGCTTTCCAATCTCTTTGTCGTGACTGCGGCGCTCAACGCGTCGTTCTTGCTTTGTTCGCGCAATTGTGCAAGCCTTTCAAAAGTGGAGCGCGTAAGGGGGTGATCATGATCAACTTTGCGATGCGTGTCGCAGTTGTTGCCTTGCTGCTCGCCCCCCGAGCGGCGAGCGCCCAGGACGCGAGCCAGGATCCAAGCCGGGACCCGAGCCAGGACCCAAGCCAGGACTCGAGGCAAAATACGCCGGGCCAGTTCGATTTTTACGTGCTGTCGCTGTCGTGGTCGCCATCGTTTTGCGCCGCGGCGGCCGAGCGCGGCAGGCGCGGGAGGCGGGCCGGTGGAGATTTTCAATGCGGGGCGAGGCCCTATTCGTTCGTCGTTCATGGCCTGTGGCCGCAATACGACAAAGGCTTCCCGGAATATTGCCAATTGCCGTCGCCACGGCTCGATCACCGCATCGTCTCGGCGATGCTCGATTTGATGCCCGCGCCGCATCTCATCTTCAACGAATGGGATCGCCATGGCACCTGCTCCGGCGAATCGCCTCGAGCCTATTTCGAGACAGTTCGAAAAGCACGCGCTGCCGTGAAAATTCCGCCCGACTTTGCCGATCTCAAAGAACCGCTGAGCGTAACGCCCGACGCGGTCGAAGATGCCTTCATAAAGGCCAATCCCGGCTTGTCGCAGAACGCGATCGCGGTCGGCTGCGACCACAGACGCTTGACCGAAGTGCGGCTGTGCCTGTCGAAGGATCTGCAGTTTCACGATTGCCCGGACATCGCCAAACGCAGCTGCAAGCGGGATCAAATTGTCA
>DASPWC010000092.1:0-6180 GCA_035622055.1 Xanthobacteraceae bacterium
CCTCGACCCCAACCTTGGCAAGGTTGTGCTCTACCCCTGAGCTACACCCGCATCCGAGAAGGGTATGGCGGTCGTCCGCAATGGCGGATACCGCCTCCAAGCTATGCCAAACGACGCCCGCCTTTGCAACCACGCCAATCCCACCCCATGAAATGGGCCAATATCTGCCACGCCACACGGATTTCACGGACAAACGGCGTGAGTTTGTTCGGCGGTTGGCGCAACTGGGCGTGAATCGCCGGTAGCCGTCGGCGTTTCGGGGATTCACCCAGACACTGCCAGAGTCACGTTTCCGAAGTGCGCCGCATCCTGCGGCACATTCTGGAGCGAGTTTCGGAATCGAAGGGACACGAGCGAGTTTATGATTCTAGTCTGGCGCAACGCGCTGAAACTGAATCGTTTAGAATGCCAAAGAAGAGTGAGTACAGGGAGCGATACGATCGCTGAATTGAACGAAGACGAATTGGAACAGGTGACTGGTGGCGTGCTCGGGGCGGTTCCAGGCTACACGTCGGCGCGGCTGCCGAGCGAGTTGTTCGTGTCTGGCTGGCATTGCGAAGGTAGCGTCGACAATGGTAGCTTTGTTGGGGGGTGGTGCATTGATTTCGGCTGAGAAGACAAACTGCCTAGATGTCTAACCGACGCCCCGGCTTGCGCCGGGGCGTTCACGTATGCGGATATTGATCTTCCGTTTATCCTAATCCTGCCCAACTGAGCGTAAATCAGGCGGACGCGAAGCGAATTGCGATATCGGGCTGCTTGGGTGCCATGCCTTTGCAACCGCGCCATTCCGGCCCTATGAAGCGGGTAAATGCCTGCCACGCCGGACGAGCTTTTCGGCTATTTGGATAGCCTCGGCATAGCGCACCAGACCGTCACCCATCCCCCGGTGTTCACGGTCGGGGAAGCGCGCGAGCTGCGCGGTGCGGTTGCGGGCGGCCATACCAAGAACCTGTTCCTGCGCGACAAGAAGGGCGCGGCCTATCTCGTCGTGGCGGCCGAAGATGCCGAAATCGAGCTTCGCTCGCTGCATCGCGTGCTCGGGGCGTCCGGCCGGTTTTCGTTCGGTTCCGCCGAGCTCATGGGCGAGCTACTCGGCGTGACGCCGGGCTCCGTGACACCATTTGCCGTGATCAATGACAAGGACCAGCGCGTGACCGTCATCCTCGATGCCGCGATGATGGCGCATGCGATGCTCAACTTTCATCCCCTCGTGAATACCGGGACGACGACAATCTCCCGCGAGGGGCTTCTCAAGTTTCTGGAGAGCACCGGTCACTTTCCCCGGATTGAGCCGCTTTCGGGGCCGGCGGAACAATGAACCCGATTGCATTCGGCCCGGTTCTTCCCATTTAATCCGGGCAAAGACGGGGTCATGCGTGCCTGCCGTGATCGCGGGCAAAATTGGACAGACAAGATGTTGCAACCAGCTGGAACGGCCACCGCGGACGCGTCGATTAAGGACACGACCACCCAAACCTTCGTCAAAGACGTCATTGAGGAATCGAAGCGCCAGCCGGTCCTGGTCGATTTCTGGGCACCGTGGTGCGGGCCTTGCAAGCAGCTGACGCCCGTTCTCGAAAAGGCCGTCAAGGCGGCCAAGGGCAAGGTGAAGCTCGTCAAAATGAATATCGACGAGCACCCGTCGATCCCGAGCCAGATGGGTATCCAGTCGATCCCCGCGGTCATCGCTTTCGCCAATGGCCAGCCGGCCGACGGCTTCATGGGCGCGCTCCCGGAGAGCCAAGTCGTCGCTTTCCTGGAACGGCTGACCAAGGACAAGATCGGCGGCGAGGCGAAGGATTTGCTGGCCGCCGCCGACGCGGCGCTCGCCGCCGGCGATGCCGCAGGCGCGGCCGAACTCTATGCGCAGATTCTCACCGAAGATGCCGCGAACGTTCCCGCGCTTGCCGGTCTGGTGCGTTGTTACGTGCAAACCGGGGCGCTCGACCAGGCGCGGCAGACATTGGCGATGGTTCCGAACGGCAAGCAGAACGACGCGGCGGTCGCCGCCGCGCGCGCCGCGCTGGAGCTCGCCGAGCAAGCCAAGACCGTCGGGCCCGTCACCGATCTCGAACAGAAGGTCGCCGCCAATCCGCTCGACCATCAGGCGCGTTTCGATCTGGCGCTGGCGCTCAACGGCAAGGGCCGCCGGCAAGACGCACTCGAACATCTGATCGCAATCGTCAAGCGCGATCGCAAATGGAACGATGACGGCGCGCGCAAGCAACTCGTCCAGTTTTTCGATGCGTGGGGTCCGACGGACGAGGCCACGATCGAAGGGCGAAAACGACTCTCGTCGATCCTGTTCGCTTAAAAACGCGTAAGGTCCGCGCCGGCTTTTCGGCCAAAGCGAAACGATTTCGGGTTGAATCGGTATTTCGCTCTAGCTTGTTGTTTGAGTATGGTCTTTTCGGAAAACCGGTATCCACTTTCCCGGATCATGCTTTAAGATCGGGCCCAAGGCGCGCCGTGCGAGCAGTGAATTTCGGTGCCGTCGCGGAGTGGAGTGCGACATGCCGATGAACACCACATACAAATCGCCCGATGCGCTCCCCGAGGTCATTCCGGTGTTTCCGCTTCCCGGCGCGCTGTTGCTGCCACGGGGACAGATGCCGCTCAATATTTTCGAGCCGCGCTATCTGGCGATGATCGACGATGCTTTGCGTTCCCCACACCGCATGATCGGCATGATCCAGCCCGACCCCGCCCATCCGGGCCCGGACGCAAACAAGCCGCATCTGTTCAGCGTTGGCTGCGTCGGCCGCATCACCCAAATTGCCGAGAGCGGCGATGGCCGTTATCTGATCCAGCTCACCGGCATCGCCCGCTTTCGCGTCGAGGAAGAATTGGCTGTCGCCACGCCCTATCGGCAGTGCCGGGTGACCTATCGCCCGTTCACCGACGATTTCATCGCGCGCAAGGGCGAGGACGATGTTGATCGCAAGGCGCTGCTTCGCGCGCTCACGGCGTTCCTCAAAGCCAACAACCTCAAGGCGGATTGGGAAGGTATCGAGAATGCGCCCAACGAAGCGCTGGTGAACGCGCTCGCCATGATGTCGCCTTACGATGTCGCCGAGAAACAGGCGATGCTCGAGGCCCCCGACCTCAAAACGCGCGCGGAAATCCTCGTCGCCGTCACCGAGATCGAGCTGGCCAAGAGCAAGA
The DNA here is from genome assembly GCA_035622055.1 of Xanthobacteraceae bacterium. Lineage (GTDB taxonomy): Bacteria > Pseudomonadota > Alphaproteobacteria > Rhizobiales > Xanthobacteraceae > BOG-931. Next base: position 3,169 of record DASPWC010000092.1, read on the forward strand.
CGCCGGGCGAAACGCCGCTGCAATGATCCAAGCGAAGAAGCCGTTGGCGCGCGACGGCAGACGCGATAAGATTTTCCTTACCTGAAGCGGAGCACCGTCATGTCCAATCCCCCGCCGGATCGTCCTGCCGACACTGTCGATCCCAAATTGCTCGAAATACTGGTTTGCCCGCTGACGAAGACGCCACTTGAATACGATTCGCAGAAACAGGAATTAATCTCGCGCGCCGCCAAGCTCGCCTATCCGATTCGCGACGGCATTCCGATCATGCTGCCCGAGGAAGCTCGCCGGATCGATTGAGTTCAGCTCTCCGCACGCGGAGTGTGTTGAACCAAAGTCTGCAATGTCGGGGGCGTTGATCGTCATGATCAAAATCTGGGGCCGCAAGACCTCGTCCAACGTGCAAAAAGTCATGTGGGCCGTCGGCGAAATCGGCCTTCCGCATGAGCGGATCGATGTTGGCGGGCCGTTCGGCAAGAACCGTGAGCCGGCCTATCTCGCCATGAACCCAAACGGCCTCGTTCCGACGCTCGAGGAAGAGGACGGGTTCTGTTGTGGGAGTCGAACACGATCGTTCGCTATCTCGCCGCCAAGCACAAGGCGGCGGTGCTCGAGCCTTCGGACCTGAGAAGGCGCGCGCTCGCCAGCAAGTGGATGGATTGGCAGCTCGCCGTCGCCGGGCCGGCGATCTTCGAATGCTTCTGGGGTCTCATTCGCACACCGGCCGAAAAACGCAATCACGCGGCAATCGAAGAATCGAAGAAAAAGACGACCGCGGCCATCGCCATCATGGATCGCCAGCTCGCCAAGACCGCCTATCTCGCGGGCGATGATATTTCCTATGGCGATATTCCGGTCGGCATCATCGCCTATCGCTACCGCCAGCTCGTGCCCGAGCGGCCGGCCTTGCCGAACTTCGAGCGCTGGTACGGCGCCATTACAGCGCGGCAGGCCTTCAAAGATCACGTCGCGGCCGTGCCGCTGACGTGAGATCGGTCATTCGGCGGCCGCGCGTGCGCCGCTCGAATGCGCCGACACGATATAGTCCATGGCCGCCTGAACGCCGCCTTTCTTGTACGGGATCCCGGCCAAGCCGAGCGCCATTTCGGTGGAAGCGAGCACGCCCATCAGCCATCCATCGTTAATGTCGCCGAGGTGACCGATACGGAAATATTTCTTGGCGTAGGGGCCGAAACTCGCGCCATAAGAAATATTGAATATATCGAGCGCGAGGCTGCGGAAGGCATCGGCGTCGTGTCCTTCGGGCAGTAGCACCGCAGTGATGGTCGGCGAGTAATATTTCGGGTCGCGGCAGAGAATTTCGAGTCCCCAACCGCGCACCGCGCGCCGCGTTGCCTCGGCAAGACGCGCATGCCGCGCGAAGACGTTGTCGAGGCCTTCTTCGTGCAGCATCTCGATTGACACCGCGAGGCCCTGCAGCATTTGCGTCGCCGGCGTGTAGGGAAAGAAGCCGACTTTGTTCATGGTCAGCATCTCGTCCCATGCCCAGAATGATTTGGTCAGTTTCGATGTCTTGGCGGCCGCGAGCGCCTTGTCGCTGATCGCGTTGAACGACATTCCGGGCGGCAGCATCAGTCCCTTCTGCGCGCCGCCCACGGTGACATCGACGCCCCATTCGTCGTGGCGGTAATCCGCCGAGGCCAGCGAGGATATGGTGTCGACCATGAGCAAAGCGGGGTGGCCGGCGGCATTGATTGCTTTGCGGATCGGCTCGATGGGCGAAAGACAGCCGGTTGCGGTCTCGTTGTGCAGCACGCAGACCGCCTTGATCTCCTGCGCTTTGTCCTTACGCAGGTGTTCCTCGATCTTCGCTGCGTCGGCGCCGGTGCGCCAGTCGCCGGGAATGAATTCAGGCTTTAGTCCCAGCTTCTGCGCCATAGACTTCCATTGCGTGGCGAATTGGCCGGTTTCCACCATGAGCACGCGGTCGCCGGGCGATAGCGTGTTGACGAGCGCCGCTTCCCATGCGCCGGTGCCGGTCGCCGTGTAGATGATCACGGGATTAGTGGTCTTGAAGATGGTTTTGACGCCCTCCAGGCAGCGCTTGGCGAGCTTGGAGAATTCCGCTCCGCGATGATCGATGATCGGCGTATCCATGGCCCGCAGCACGCGGTCGGGCAACGGCGTCGGTCCCGGAATTTGCAGGAAGTGACGCCCGGCGGCGCGCGAAGCATTCTGCGGCATATTCGGCACTCCTCGAGACGATAGATTTGGGACGAATATCTTAAAACCCAGGGCGCGTGTCCAAAGCGCTCGCGGCTTGTGGCGTTGAATAGCGAATGCGACATTGGGGTCAAGCCCCGAACCTGCGTGGCGACCCCGCGAATTGCGAGCCCGCGAATTGCGAGTAACAGGTAAATACAGGCCTGCCATGAACAATTACGTGCCCGCGGCAATAGCGTCGTCCGCCTGCGCCGCGAGCGATGCGCGCAGCGACTGACGGAGATGTCCGTGCCGGTACGGGTCGCGTCAGGGTTCGAAAAAAATCTCGAAAGGCGCCTTGCGGCCGAGCAGGTCGGGGAACTGCGCTTCGATGCGTTCACGCGTGGGCGGTATTCCACCGATGCCTCTCACTATCAGATCGTGCCGCTCGGCGTGGTCGCGCCGCGCACGCCGGCCGGAGCCGAACGTGCGCTCGCTGTTTGCCGCGCCGAAGGCGTACCGGTGACGCCGCGCGGAGGCGGCACGTCTCAAGCCGGACAGACCGTCAATAAGTCGCTTATCGTCGATTGCTCGCAGCATCTTAATCGTATCCTCGAAGTCGATGCCGCTGGACGCCGGTGCGTGGTTGAGCCGGGCATCGTGCTCGACGAGCTCAATCGCGCTCTTAAACCCGCGGGCTTGTGGTTCCCGGTCGACATATCGACCGCGTCGCGCGCCACTATCGGCGGCATGGTCGGCAACAATTCCTGCGGCGCGCGTTCGCTGCGCTACGGCAATACCCGAGAAAATGTTCTTTCCATCGAGGCCATTCTCGCCGACGGCACGAAG
>DASPWC010000093.1:0-7929 GCA_035622055.1 Xanthobacteraceae bacterium
CCGATCAGCATCGCTTCGACCGGATGCTGCATCATGGCTTCCGCGGCGGTCGCCTCGTAGCCGCAATGCGCCATGCAATTCGCGCACTTCTCGTAGCGGCCGGTCCCGTAGGCGTCCCAATCCGTCGTTTCCATCAATTCCGTAAACGTCTTGGCGTAGCCTTCGCCAAGCAGATAACATGGCTTTTGCCAGCCGAAGATATTGCGCGTCGGCATGCCCCAAGGCGTGCAGTGGAATTCCTGATTGCCGGCGAGAAAATCAAGGAACATGCTGGAATGGGTGAGGTTCCAGCCTTTGCCTTCGCCGAGCGCGAAGACCTTGCGGAACAGTTCCTTGGTCTTGCGCCGGTTGAGAAAGTGCTGCTGGTCCGGCGCGCGCTCATAGGCATAGCCGGGCGAGATCGAAACGCCGACGCCGAGCTCCTTGGTGAGATCGAGAAACTTGGCGATGTCTTCGGCCGGGTGACCGTCGAAAATCGTGCAGTTGACGTTGACGGCAAAGCCCTTGGCTTTGGCGGCCTTGATCGCGGCGACGGCTTTCTCGAAGCCGCCTTCCATACAAACCGACTTGTCGTGATGCTGCTTGATGCCGTCGAGATGGATCGAGAAGAATAGATAGGGTGACGGTTCGAACAAATGGAGTTTCTTTTCCAGAAGCAGCGCATTGGTGCACAGCGAGACGAATTTCTTGCGCGCGACGATGCCCTTGACGATTTCGCCGATCTCCTTGTGGATGAGCGGCTCGCCGCCGGGGATCGCTACCATCGGCGCGCCGCACTCGTCGACCGCATCGAGGCATTCCTGCACCGAAAGCCGCTTATTGAGGATCGCGTCTGGATAGTCGATCTTGCCGCAGCCGAAGCAGGCCAGATTGCAGCGGAACAAGGGTTCGAGCATCAGCACCAGTGGATAGCGCGTTCGGCCTGCCAGACGCTGACGCAACACATACGCACCTACCACAATTTTCTGTCGTAAAGATACACCCAAGACCTTTGTCCTTTTTGTCGTCGCTGTTTGTTTTGGGGGAGGATGCTACGCGTTTTCGGCGGCTTGTTCACTTGTTTGGCTCAACGGGGCTCCGTCCGTCAATTCAGGCGGCAAGCGGAACTCGATCGTTTCGTGACGTCCCGTCAGCTGACTGACATCGACCGGATTAAGCCGCCGCAGCGACTCGATAACGTCCTCCACCAATACCTCCGGAGCCGAGGCGCCGGCGGTAATGCCGACCGTCTTGGCATTACGGAACCAGCTCGGATCGAGTTCACTGCCCTCGGCAATCAGATAGCTTGGCGTGCCCGCTTCCTCGCCGATTTCGCGCAAGCGGTTCGAGTTGGAACTGTTCTTTGCGCCCACGACCAGGATAACGTCGACGAGCTTGCTAAGTTCGCGAACCGCGGTTTGGCGGTTTTGCGTCGCATAACAGATGTCCCTCGTCTCGGGCCCGACGATATTGGTGAAGCGATTGTGCAGGGCGGCGATGATGCCGCGCGTATCGTCCACGCTCAGCGTCGTCTGCGTCACATAGGCGACCGGCGTATCGGCCGGGATGTCGAGCCTGGCGACGTCGCCCTCGGTCTGCACCAAGGTCACCGGCTCGGAGATCTGGCCCATTGTGCCTTCCACCTCGGGGTGGCCGGCATGGCCGATGAGAATGAGACGCCGTCCCTGCGCGACGTAACGCTTGCCCTGGTTATGCACTTTGGTGACCAGCGGACAGGTCGCGTTAAGCACCGGCAGGTTGCGCAGCGCCGCTTCCTCCTCGACGCTCCTGGCCACGCCATGCGCGCTGAAGATGGTAACCGCGTTTGGCGGAACCTCGGAAAGGTCCTCGACGAAGCGGGCGCCCTTCGCCTTCAGGCTCTCTACAACGTGCTTGTTATGCACGATCTCGTGGCGCACATAGACCGGCGGACCGAATTTCTGCAGCGCTCGTTCCACGATTTCGATGGCGCGCACGACGCCGGCGCAGAAACCCCGAGGCTGGGCGAGTATCACTTTCATCAAGACCCTCCGGTTATGAACCGGTTACATGGCGTTGCCGCCAGCTGTCGCAAAATAACGTGAGGTGAGCCAAGTCTCGCATAGCCGCCGATGGAGCGGCTGATCTGCGGTTATGTAAGTCTTGGCGGAGCAATACGGTAGCCACTCAATCCTAATCCCTGCCCTAATCCCTGCGGATGGTTGCACAAACTAGCTTCGCTTCGCCTTGGCTGTCTTTGACTTGGCTCCGGACCTGCCGTTATCAAGGTTCGAGGTTATTTTCGTCCTCAATTGCCCCAACCGGCCGAAACCTCATCTTTGAGCGGAAATGCAGTTCCTTGTCCAGCAGATCCGCCCCGGTTGCGATTGCAATAGGAATATATCCATGATTCACTTCCGCAGCCAATCAGGGCATTTAGAGATCGGCCGAGTGGAGCGATGCGCCTCCATTTTGCCGTTCTCTTGACGCCTCAAACGGCGCCGCCTTCGGCGATGCCAGTTCCGTTCACCGGTTCCGCTGACCAATCTCACTGCCATCCATGAAAATCATCACCGCCCTCGTTGTCCGCGCGATTTCTTTCTGCGCGCAACATGCGTGGCCGGTGATCTGCCTTTCGCTTCTGCTCGCCGTTGCGTCCTCCTGGTATGCCGCAACGCATTTCCGCATGACGACCGACGTCAACCAGCTCATCTCGCCAAACATTCCGTGGCGGCAACGCGAGGCGGCGATGGAGAAGGCCTTTCCGCAATTTCAAACGATCGTTGCCGTCGTCAACGCGCCGACGCCTGAGCTGGTCGAGGCCGCCACCAGCGCGCTCGCGCAACGGCTCTTGGAGCAAAAGGATCTGTTTCACTCCGTCGAGCAGCCGAAGGGCGGCAGCTTTTTTGCGCAGAACGGTCTTTTGTTCGAATCGGTCGGCGATCTCCAACAGCAGATGAGTCTGCTCACGCAAGCCGAGCGTCTGGTACAGGTGCTTGCCGGCGACCCGTCACTGCGCGGCGTCATTCAGACCCTGCAATTTGGACTGCTCGGCGTGCAAGGCGGTCAAATTACGCTCGACGCAATGACATGGCCGATGACGCTTGGCGCCGACACGATCGAAAAAGTCAATGCAGGCAAGCCGGCGACCTTCTCCTGGCACGAGCTTGTTCAAGGCTCCGCCTCCAAGCCCGATGATCTGCTGCGCTTCCTCGAGATCCGGGCGACGCTCGATTACTCGGAACTCGAGCCCGGCAAACGCGCGACCGAGGCGATACGAAAGGCCGCGGCCGAGCTCGATATTGCATCCAAGTTTCAGGCCCGGCTGCGTCTGACCGGACCGGTGCCCATGGCGGACGAGGAATTCGCCACGATCAAGGAGAACGCTGCCCTCAACGCGACCGTGACGATCGCGCTTGTGCTCGTCATCCTATGGCTGGCGCTGCGCTGGATGCGCATCATCGTCGCGGTGTTCATTTGCGTCGCTGTCGGGCTGTCGATTACAGCCGCGGTCGGCATGTTGCTGGTGGGCACGCTCAATCTGATATCCGTTTATTTCGCGGTCCTGTTCGTCGGGCTCGGCGTCGATTTCGGAATTCAATACAGCGTGCGCTACCGGGCCGAGCGGCACGAAAGGGACAATCTGCGCGAGGCGCTGCTGCATGCGGGCCGGCGTGCCGGCGGACCGCTGACGCTCGCGGCCTTGGCGACGGCCGCCGGTTTCTTGTCGTTTCTTCCGACGGTTTACAAGGGCGTCTCCGAACTCGGGCTCATTGCCGGCATCGGCATGCTGATCGCCTTCGCCACCAGCATCACGCTCTTGCCGGCGCTTCTGAGCGTGCTCAAGCCGCCGAGCGAGCCACACCCGCTTGGCTACGCCAAGCTCGCGCCGGTGGATCGGTTCCTGGCGAGACATCGCATGCCGATCCTCATTGTCACCGCCGCGGTTGTCGTGGCGGGCTTGCCGTTGCTCTATTGGTTGCGGTTCGATTTCAATCCGATCAATCTGCGCAGCCCCACGACCGAGGCGGTTGCGACCTATCTTGCGCTCAAGAACGATCCCGACAGCGGCGCCAATGACATCCAAATTCTGGAGCCCTCGCTGGCGGAAGCCGACCGGGTGGCCGCGAAACTTCGCGAATTGCCCGAGGTCGCGCGGGCGCTGACTTTGTCCACCTTCGTTCCTGAAGATCAGGACAAAAAACTGCCGCTTATCGCGAACGCGGCCAAGGTTTTGCTTCCCTCGCTCAATCCGGCGGCGCCCAGCCCGCCGCCTACGGATGCACAGAATGTCAGCATGATGGGTTCCACGATCGATGCGCTCAATCGGTTGGCCGGCGACGGCACTGGTTCGGGCGCGGTCGCGGCGCGGCGCTTGGCGGTGGCAATGGCGGCCTTGGCGAAGGCCGACCCTGCGGTGCGACAACGCTTGCAAGACGTGCTGATCCAGCCGTTGCATATCGCGCTGGATGATTTGCGTAATCTATTGAGCGCTCATAAGGTCACGCGCGCCAATCTGCCGCCGCAGCTTGTCAGCCAATGGGTGACGCCGGACGGACAGGCGCGTATCCAGGTGGCTCCCAAAGGCGATTCCAGCAACAACGAAGTTTTGCAACACTTCGCGCGCGCGGTATTGGCGGTCGCGCCGAACGCCACCGAGGGGCCGATTTCGATCCTGGAAGCAAGGCGCGCCGTGGTCTTCGCTTTCATCGAGGCCGGCGCCTGCGCGCTGTTTTCCATCGGCATTCTGCTCTGGATCACTTTGCGCCGCTTCGGCGACGTGCTGCTGACGTTGGTGCCGCTGTTGCTCGCTTGCGTCGTCACGCTCGAGATTTGCGTTCTCATCGACTTGCCGCTGAATTTCGCCAATATCATCGCACTGCCGCTGCTATTGGGCGTGGGCGTCGCATTCAAGATTTATTACATCATGGCTTGGCGCGAAGGGCAGACCAATCTCCTGCAATCCGTCCTTACGCGCGCCGTGACGTTCAGCGCCTGCACGACGGCGACCGCTTTCGGCAGCCTGTGGTTTTCCAGTCATCCAGGCACGTCCAGCATGGGCAAGCTGCTGGCGATCTCGCTGCTGACGACGATGGCGGCGGCGGCCCTGTTCCAGCCGGTTCTTATGGGCAAGCCGCGGCAGCAGGAGGCGGCCGGTGCGTCGCATTAAAGCTAAATGACTTTATGTTGATTCGATTTTCCTTTCGGAAAACCGGTACCCAGCTTCGGATCGATGTTCGAGGACAGGCTTTTTGGGGGATCACGCTTTTGGGTCAAGTCTCATAAACTTTGGTGGTCGCTTCGCGCCATCGATCGCGATGGTTACGCTGCGCGGCGCCGAAGGCGCCCTTGACACCCTCATTTGCTCGGAAAAAAGGATAGCCGTCGCAATGGACGGCTTTTCCCGAGCGCTTTTGTGAGTTTTCATCCTAAGGCACGATCCCAAAAGATCACTGCCGGACGGCGTTTTGCGATGGCGGCGGCCCAACGTCCGATCGATGCGGCGGCGGATGCTTTTGATTGGCCGGTGGGTTCGCATTGACCGCCGGATTTGGATTTATCGACGGGTCGAGCATGCTGTAGGCGGAATCCGGCAGCCGCGTCCAATATTGATTTTGGCCCAACAATTCGAAGCCCAGATAGCCGCGCACGACGAGCGTTTGCCCATCCGCAGCAAGCGTCATCGTTGCCTTGTAGACTTTGCCGTCACGCGGATCGAGGATCGTTCCGCCGGCAAATTTGCCTTCGGCCTCCAGTTGCATGCCGCGGATAATTTCGAGTCCGAGCCAGGGATGATCGTGGCGGTCGTCCTTGCATTTATCGCAAATGACAGCCGGGTCTTCGCCGGGCTTGAGAAACATCCTTGCAATGATTCCGTTATAGACGCCGTTGTGGTCGCTGATTAGAAACCAGCCAGTCGGCTGTTTGGTGTCGTCGTCGAGCGCCTGCCAAAGGCCGACTGGCGACGATGGGTCGGCGCCGCGCCCAGGAGCAGACATGAAAAGCGGCAGCAAGACCGCCAAAGCCATTACGATTTTCGCTCGCATCATCCGAGCTCCTGAAGGTTTTAGGAAGCTATTGCCGCAAGCAGATAGAAATGGCGTCTAAGGCCATTGCGGAAGGTCAGATAGCTCCGTGGCTGGCATCATGCAATGCCCCCCGACGATACCCCTCGATGTTCGATGCGGGACCGACGGTGGAACAGAAACTTGATCGAAATAAGAACGCAATATGCCGCGGCGAGTTGCCGGTTCCGCGGCGGAATTGGGGGCGAAGGGTAGGCGCCGCCGAGCGAGAGAGCGTAACTTGTCGGCGCGCCGTGCCTGCCGCTACAATTCGCCCTGGGGTTGCGCGTGTGCCGCCGCCGCGTTTACGCGATCGAGAAATGTCGTGAAGATCAAAACCATCGAACCCATTGCCGTCAGTCTGCCGATGCAAAAGCCGGTGCAAATGTCTGGCGAGACCGTCACGCGCGCCGACAACGTTTTCGTCCGTATCGAATCCGACGCCGGCGTGACCGGCTGGGGCGAGGCGGCGTCGGCGCCGACAATGACCGGAGAAACGATTGCCAGCATGGTGGGAGCAATCGAACATCTGATGCCCGGACTTCTCGGCCGCACCGCGGACGATCTTTCCGGCGCATCGGCGGCGATGGACGCGCGGATGTACGGCAACAGCGGCGCCAAGGCGGCAATCGAAATCGCGCTCCACGATCTCCTCGGGCGCGCGAGTGGACGGCCGGTCTATGCGCTTCTCGGCGCCAAGCGGCGCAGCCGGATGCCGGTCCTCGCCGTGATCGGATCCGACGATGCGGCAGCCGATTTGCGCGAAGCGCACGCGCGCTGGAATGCCGGTTATCGCGCCTTCAAAATCAAGGTCGGTCTTGGCTCGCCCGAAGCCGACGCTACGCGCACCCGCATCGTCTGCGACGCGCTCAAGCGGCAAGCCGAGCCGTGTCTGGTTTCGGCGGACGCCAATCAGGGCTTCACCGTCGCTGGCGCGCTGCGTTTTGTCGGGATCATCGGCGATTGCGGACTTGATTTTTTCGAGCAGCCGGTCGCCGCGCACGATCTCGGCGGAATGAGCCAGGTCGCCGCTGCGGCGCGGGTCGCGATCGGCGCCGACGAGGGTATTCACTCCCCCGCCGATATTGCCCGTCATCATGAGCACCGCGCCGCGGGCGGCGTCAGCCTCAAGGCGATCAAGCTCGGCGGATTGCGTGGACTGGTCGAGGCAAGCCGGCAGTGCGAGCGGCTTGGCATGCGCGTCAATATTTCATGCAGGACCGGCGAATCGAGCCTCGCCTCGGCCGCCTCCATTCACGCCGCTGCGGCTGCGCCCGAAATCGCCTGGGGGCTCACCGTTACGAGCAGCGGACTTGCCGAGGACGTCGCCGCTAGGGCGCTTCGCATCGACAACGGCTACGTCGAAGTATCGGAACTGCCCGGACTGGGCATTGAAATCGACGAGCGGCGAATGCGGCGCCGTCAGCAGGAATTCACGCGCGTCGCGTGACGCATGATCCCGAAAAGTGGTAACCGGTTTTCGGACAAGATATTCTCAGACAAGATCTTGCGCAAAGACCAAGCGAACTAACAATGAACGACGCCGGGCGTCCGGACGACAAATATCGCTTTATCGGCAAGCCGCTGCCCCGCAAAGAGGACGAACGGCTCGTCACCGGCAAGGGCCGCTTTACCGACGATTTCAATCTCGACGGTCAAGCCTATGCGGTGATGGTGCGCTCGCCTCATCCGCATGCGCGGATCCTCACGATCGACGCGACCGCGGCCAAAAAAATGCCTGGCGTAGTTGGCGTGTTCACCGGCACCGATTGCGCCGCCGACGGGCTCGCGCCCATCCCGCACGATCCCGTTCCGAAGACCAAATACGACATGAAGCTGACCGCGCCCGGCGGCGGCGCGGTCTTTGCCGGGCCGCACGTCCTGTTGCCCGCGGACAGGGCGCGTC
>DASPWC010000094.1:0-5796 GCA_035622055.1 Xanthobacteraceae bacterium
GCGTCGCGCTCATTCGCGACAAGATCGGTCCGGTCGCGGCGTTCAAGCTGGCCATCGTGGTGGCGCGTCTGCCAAAAACGCGCTCGGGAAAAATCCTGCGCGGCACGATGAAGAAGATCGCCGACGGCGAGACTTGGCAAACGCCCGCCACGATCGACGACCCGGCGATTCTGGATGAGATTGGGGCGGCGCTCAAACGCTAGGACGTGGGGACAGTTTAAAATTGTCCGTCGCTTGGCTTATTAATAGGCATGGCTGTCGCTAGAGCCCCGGTTTTGATCGCTGTCGCGTTGTGGATCGGCGTCGCTTATGCACAGCCGCAAAGCGGGCCTTCGGCAACCGAAGATCCGGCAACGTCGAGCCCAGCTACGGCAAATTCCGCCGCGCCAAATCCCGTCGCACCAAATTCCGCCGTACCGTCAAGCTCCGCTCCATCGAGCCCCGCTGTTTGGCAAGGACAGGCCGTCGCCCCGCATCCGCCGACTGCCGACGATATTTGCCGCGCGGTCGAGCAGGACGCCGCGGAGAACGAGCTTCCGGTCGAGTTCTTCGCCCGCGTCATCTGGCAGGAGAGCCGCTTCAATTCGCGCGCGGTGAGCAAAAAGGGCGCCCAAGGCATCGCGCAATTCATGCCGGCGACGGCGGATTATCGCGGGCTTTTCGATCCGTTCGATCCGATCGAAGCGCTGAAAAATTCGGCGGAATATCTTCGCGACTTGAAGCAGAAATTCGGCAATCTCGGTCTTGCCGCGGCCGCTTACAATGCCGGTCCCAGCCGCGTCAACGCTTGGCTTACGAGCCATCGGCCGCTGCCGGAGGAGACGCGCAACTACGTCGCGATCATCACCGGCTGGACGGCCGACGAATGGTCGTCCTACGCGCCACCGAAAGTCTCGGACACGACGATCCCGCAAGGCGTGCCATGCACGCGGCTCGCCAACCTGATTCTTGCCCCGAAGGAGGAAGCGCAGCGCCTCGCGGCCTACGTGCCGCGCTGGGGCATGCAGCTCACCGCGAATTGGTCTGAAATCGGGGCCTGGGCCACCTATCGGTTGATCCAGAAGCAATACGCCGTGCTGATCGGCGACCGCGAGCCCATCGTGATCCGCAGTCGCGGCATCGGTCTCGGCAGCGCCATGCGTTACAATATCCGCATCGCCGACGACGATCGCACTTATCTGGAAAATTTCTGCAAGAAGCTAATCGCCGCGGGCGGCGCCTGCGTCGTGCTGCGCAACGACCGGGGGTAAGAATTTTCCGCCCCCGTTTGAATGGGGAAGGAAGTTAGTTCACTCGCTCTTGGCGCCGCCGCCGAGCTGTTTAAGCTTGGCGAAGACCGCCTCGACGTTAAGCTCCTCGCCCGGTTTCTTCGCCTCTGCCGGTTCGGGCTCTTCCTTCGGGGCGGTGGTGACCGAGGCGGGCAGCAGCGTCGCGCCCTGCGACTCCACGGGAACGGGCTTCTCCTTCGCGGCCTTCTGCACTTCGAGGTCGAGATCGATCTGCGAGCACAGCCCAAGCGTCACCGGATCGAGTGGCGTTAGGTTGGCGGAATTCCAGTGCGTGCGTTCGCGGATCGCCTGGATGGTCGACTTGGTCGTGCCGACGAGCCGCATGATCTGGCTGTCCTTCAGCTCGGGATGATTTCGCACGAGCCACAGGATGGCGTTGGGACGATCCTGTCGGCGCGAGACCGGCGTATAGCGCGGCCCTTTCTTGGGCTTTGCTTCCGGCAAGCGGACTTTCGGATCGGCGATGTGAAGCCGGCGGCTGGGATCGGCCTCGGCGGCATGAATCTCCTCGCGGGTCAATTGGCCCGTGAGAATCGGATCCAGCCCCTTGATGCCTTGCGCCGCGTCGCCATCGGCGATCGCCTTAACTTCGAGCGGATGCAGGTTGCAAAGCTGCGCGATCTGGTCGAACGACAAAGAGGTGTTTTCGACCAGCCACACGGCAGTCGCTTTGGGCATCAAAGGTGCGGTTGCCATGGGGTAAGCTCCTTGGGTGAATCTCCTCTGCGCTCCGCCCGCCCGTCCGGGCGAAGCCACTAACGTCATCGACGATGACTGGAAAAGCCGCTCAAATATAGGCGGCATGGCGACACGGCGCAACCGGCTTCGGCAATCGCTTCGCGGCGCATTTCAGCCCTTGGCGCCCGTTTGGCGGCCACTTGACAGTCCATTGGTCCCTCTGCCGCCGCGAAATCCCTTATAATTGCTTCACGGAATGTAGTTAGAGCATGATCCGGAAAAAGCCTGACCCGGACTTGATCCGGGGGTGGAAAGCGGTTTTCCGGAAAGATCATGCTTCATCAAATACCTAGGGATGCAATCGATTCAACCTGAAACGATTGCGCTTTAGACGTCGCTGGGGAAACGCCATGGCCGCAACCGCGCGCAAAATTCTTGACGGAAAAGTCACCATCGTCACCGGGGCCGGGCGCGGCCTCGGTCGGGCCATGACGCTGGGGCTCCTTGACGCCGGTGCGCGCGTTGCCGCCGTCGAGCTTGACGCCCCCGCGATCGAAGACACTCAGGATGCCGCGGAGGATCGCGGCGCCGGCGAACAATTCCTCGGCATCGGCGCCGATGTCGCGCGCGACGAGAGCGGCGCCAACATCCTGCGCGCGACCGTCGATCGATTCGGACGCCTCGACATCCTGATCAACAATGCCGGAATCAGCACCGGCCTTCTGCGCGGCGAGGATCGGCCAGCCGGAAAGTTGTGGGAGACGACGCCGGAGGAATTTCGCCGTGTGATCGATGTCAACGTGGTCGGTGCGTTTCTCATGACGCGGGCGGTGTTGCCGACGCTGCTGGCGCAGCGCTGGGGTCGCATCATCAATGTTACGACCAGCCTCGACACGATGTGGCGAAGCCTCATGCAACCTTATGGCGGCTCCAAAGCCGCCAACGAAGCCATTCTCACCGCTTTGGCCCAGGAACTCGAAGGCACGGGCGTGACCGCCAACGTGCTCGTGCCGGGCGGCGCCGCCGACACGCGGCTCGTGCCGCGGTCGATGGCGCCCGATCGCTCCCAGCTTATTCCGCCCGACGTTATGGTGGCGCCGCTCGTCTGGCTGTGTTCGAAGGCGTCGGATGGGGTCAATGGGCAGCGCTTCGTCGCCATGCGGTGGGATGTTTCGTTGCCGCCGGCGGAGGCTGCGAAAAAAGCCGGTGCGCCCATGGCCTGGCAGCAGCTCGGCCGTCAGGCGATCATGCCGGAACGCATGCGCTGACCCGGCGTCCGGTTGTTTGACGCCTCAAAACACCCGACGGCAAAGACGGCGTGAACGCGGCGCTCTTCCGCTTGAGCGCGTCGCGGGGCAGGATGCGCTGACCAATAAAGCACGAGCGCGGAGGAGAACAGAAGTCATGCAGCGGGGGAAACGGGAGCAGCGGCGCCTGCTCAAAAGGTCTTCGACGTCGGCATCGACGAGCGTCTGTCGTTCGACCAGCTTCTGATTTTGGGACTGCAAAATATCTTCGGCATGACCGGAATGTTCGTCTTCCCCGGCATTCTCGGTCGCTCGTTCAATCTTCCGCCGGAACAGATCGCTTATCTCTACGGCATGACGTTTCTGGTCTGTGGCTTTGTGACGGTTCTTCAATCGGCTATGTTGCTGCGGCTGCCGATCGTCCAGGGGCCCTATGCCGGCAGCTTCGCCAGCATGCTGGCGGTCGGACATCTCGGCGGCGGCCTTGGCGCCGCGTATGGCTCTTTTTTCGTCGCGCCCTGATCTGGTGCGCGTTGAGCCTGCCGGTGCGCGGCTTCAGTGTGATCGGTTTATTGGCGCGTTTTCTGCGCGCGCCGATCATCGCCGGCATGATCGTGATTTTCATCATGATCCAGGTCTCCAATGTGGCCCTGCCGGGCTGGATCGGCTTGCCGCAAAGCCCCGGCTTTCCGGCGGTGAATTTCCTGGCCGGCGCGATCGCGGTCGCGGTCCTGATTGCGGTCAGCCTGTGGGGCGGCAGACTCCGCCGCGCCGCGATTCTGATTGGGCTCGCCGCTGGCACGATCTGCTACGCATTGTTCCGTCCGATCTCGCTCGCCGCCGTCGCCAATGCGCCGCTTCTCGTGACGCCGCGGTTCTTTCCGTTCGGCTTTGCCGTCGAGACCGATCTTGTCATCGTTTTTCTGCTCGTTCTCCTGCCGGCCAGCATCGGCTCGATGGCGCTTTATCAAATGGTCGGCGACTGGGGCGGTCAAAACATCAGCGCCTCGCGCATGTCGCAAGGCGTTTTCGCCATCGGGCTCGGCGGCGTGCTTGCCGGCTTGTTCGGGGGATTCAGCACCATCGTTTATCCGGACAATATCGGCATGCTGCGCACCACCCGCGTCGGATCGCGCTATGCCACGCTTGCCGCCGGCGTCTTGCTGATCGTGTTCGGCGCGTCGATCAAGTTCGATCCTCTTCTCGTTGTCGTGCCGCTTCCAGTTTTGTCCGCCGCTGCAACGCTCTTGTTCGGAATCGTGCTGATGCACGGCGTGCACATCCTGGCGAAGGTGGATTGGGACGATCGTCGATTCATCGTCGCCGGTCTCGCCATGCTGGTGGCGCTCGGCGGAATGTTCATCTCGCCGGAGGTGCTGGCGCAGATGCCGCTTCTGGTCAGGCTGTTCGCGACCCAGCCGGTGATTTCTGGGAGCCTGACATTAATCGTGCTGCATGCGCTGCTGTGCAGCGCACCGCCGAAGGAAACTTCAGCGCCGCTTGAACGTCAGGCTCATGACTCATAACTTTGGTGATTGCGTCGCCCCCGACGGCTTCTCCAGAACGTTTTTTTGAGTTTTGACCCTATTGCGCGCAGTCCGGCCGATCATGTTTTTTGTGCATTGATCGCCGCCCAGACGCGGCTCGGCGTCGCCGGCATATCGATATGCTCGATGCCGAGCGGCTTTAATGCGTCGAGAATGGCGCCGATGATCGCTGGTGGCGCGCCGGTCGCGCCGGCTTCGCCTGCGCCTTTGACGCCGAGCGGATTGGTCGTGGCCGGAACCTCCGTCAGTTCGGACGCCAAATTGGGCAAATCGAGCGCGCGCGGCATGGCGTAGTCCAGGAAGCTGCCGGTGACGAGCTGACCCGAGGCGTCGAATACGATCGCTTCCATCAGCGCCTGGCCCGCGCCTTGCGCCACGCCGCCGTGGATTTGCCCCTCGCAGAGCAATTGATTCATGATCTTGCCGACGTCGTCGACCGCCGCGTAGCGATCCAGCGTCACCGCGCCGGTTTGCGGATCGATTTCCACCTCGCAGACGTGACATCCGTTTGGATAGTTCGGCGGCTCGGCGGCGAAGGTGCCGGACGCTTCAAGTCCGACGTCGAATTGCGGCGGCAGCATTACCGGACGGTAGAATGCCTTGGCGACTTCGGTCAGCGGCAGGGCGCGATCGGTGCCGACGATGCGGAACGAGCCGTCCTTGAATTCGAGGTCGCCGGCCGCGGCTTCGAGGATCATCGCCGCCATCGGCTTTGCCTTCTCGATGATGCTGTCGGCGGCGCGCTTGAGCGCGTTGCCGCCGACATGCATGCTGCGCGAGCCATACGAGCCGCGGCCGATCGGCACCGCATCGGTATCGCCCTGCACGAAGCGGATATTCTCGAACGGCACGCCGAGCCATTCGCTCGCCATTTGCGTATAGACCGTCTGATGACCCTGGCCGTGCGAATGCGTGCCGGCGAGAATCGTGAGCATGCCGCTCGGGTCGAAACGCAGCGCCATGCGATCGTTGAACACGGCGGCTTCTTCCAGGAAATAGCCGATGCCGCGGCCGCGCAGCTTGTCGTTCTTCTTC
>DASPWC010000095.1:0-4052 GCA_035622055.1 Xanthobacteraceae bacterium
GCCACGCGCGGCATGCCGATATTTCATAAAGCCTTATCTTTGATCGGGCGCTCGTTCTTCGATGTGCTGACGACGAAGCCCAGCATTAGGTACTTCCTTAAAAAAACCTGGGGGTCGGATGATATCGACCAGGGCCTGGCGGATTACGACTATTTAACTGCGCATCAGCCTGGCGCGCAGTATGCCCCCTATGCGTTCGTATCGGGATTTCTGTTCAGCAAAGACATTCAAACGATCTATCGGTCACTGAAGCTGCCGATCTGGATGGTGCATGGAATCCGCGGTGACTTCACCGATTACAGCAAAGCAACGCTGTTTAAGCAGCGGCCGAACTGGACGATCCAGTCATTCCTCACCGGCGCGTTGCCGCATTTTGAAATTCTCGATCAGGTGGTCAAATCATATGATGAGTTCATCGACCGATTGGCCTAGCAAATCCCGCGCTCGAATCCGTTGATCGCATTGTATGTTCCGATCCCGGACAAAGGTTTCCCGGCAACCCGCTTTGCCGAGCCCGTGGCACCAATCACCCTTATTGTTTGTTGCCGGTCTTGCATGATTGCTGCGTTTCGTGACCAAATATGTCCGAGTGACAAAGTGGACCTCGCCACGCAACGTACCTTCACTCCGATGATCCGGCGTCCTAAGGAGAATCAGAACGAAACGCCGGGAACATGAAGGCGCGGCGCAGGGTTCGGCACTCACGGGCACGGCGCTGTGGTGTGCCCCGTCCACGTACTACTGTTGCCGCGGGCCAACGCTCTATAACAATAGGACGGGTCGGGGGCGCGAAGTTGCGCACCCGCAGCACGCGATCGGAGCCTATGTCGGCGGAGCGAGAGCTTTCGTGGGAACGTGACGGACGTGACTGGCCAAATCGGGAAACCAGCAGGTTTGTCGATGTCGCTGGGCTGCGATGGCACGTCCAGGAAATGGGTCGCGGCCCGATTGTTCTGCTGCTGCACGGTACCGGCGCCTCCACTCATTCTTGGCGGACTCTGGCCCCGCTGCTGGCCTCGACTTTCAAAGTCATTGCGCTCGATCTTCCCGGTCACGGCTTCACAAAGACTCCGGAGCGCAACGGGCTTTCGCTACGCGGCATGGCGCGAAGCATCGGTGAGCTTGTACACTCGGTGAGCGGCGAGCCGGCGATGGTTGTTGGCCATTCTGCCGGCGCCGCCATCATGATCCGCATGGCGCTCGACGGAACGATCACGCCGCGGGCCTTGGTCAGTCTTAACGGTGCGCTACTGCCCTTTCGGGGCATTGCGAGTCAGTTCTTCTCGCCTTTGGCGAAGCTCCTTGTCCTCAATCCCCTCGTGCCAAGACTGTTTTCTTGGCGCGCTTCCGACCGCGCCTCGGTGGAGCGTCTAATCCGCAATACTGGATCAAAGATCGATCCAGCCGGGGTTGATCTTTATCGCCGTCTCGTATCCAGCCCGGGACATGTGGCTTCAGCACTGGCCATGATGGCGACTTGGGATCTCGATTCGCTTGTGCGCGAACTGCCCAAGCTCAAAGTACCTCTGTTGCTGGTGGCCGGCGGCGAGGACCGCGCGATTTCTTCAGGTGACGCATTCCGTATTCGCGACCGCTTACCGGCGACGGAGGTGAAGTATTTGCGAGGGCTCGGACATCTCGCGCACGAAGAACAGCCCGAACAAATCGCTCGGATCGTCACTGAGTTCGCGTCATCGCTCAAAATAGTGCAGTCGGGCCGCTAAGCCTGCCGACGACAATCCGGTGAAAAACACGCGAAGAACCGGCTCAACGACGGGGGCACGCTTCGTGCGCCACAAGCGCCACGGACGCCGAGGCGGCACTTGGCGGCTAGCTTGGCCGCCGCTGCTGGGGCTGTCGGCTTAGCGCGAACCTCGGACCGAGTTCGTCTGAACGCACTGGCCATGGTGTCAACTATGTGTTACAGAACGTTTGTATGTCTAGATTGACAACTGACCTCAACGTCTGGTTCGGAGGTGGCTCCCGGCGGCGCCGGCGCCCCCACGCGATCATTATCGGCAGCGGCTTTGGCGGGCTTGCGGCGGCAATCCGTCTCGGAGCTCGAGGCTATCGGACAACGATACTCGAGAAGCTCGACGCTCCGGGTGGACGGGCCTACGTCCATCGTCAGGAGGGCTTCATTTTCGACGCCGGTCCGACAATCATTACGGCCCCATTCCTGTTTGAGGAGTTGTGGCAGCTGTGCGGGCGCCGGCTTGCCGACGATGTCGATCTGCGGCCGCTATCGCCCTTCTATCTCATTCGCTTCGACGACGGCGAACAGTTCAAATACAGTGGCGATCCGCACGCCATGCGAGCCGAAGTTGCGCGCCTCGCTCGGCCCGACGTCGATGGCTATGAAGGATTCATGCGCGCGAGCGAAGCAATCTTCAAGATCGGCTTCGAGAAATTCGGCGACCACCCCTTCAACTCTTGGATCGACATGGCGCGCATCACGCCGGCCATGATCCGACTTGGCAGCTACAAGACCGTCTACGGTCTTGTAGCGTCATACATTCGTGACCCTCGCTTGCGTTTGGTCTTTAGTTTTCATCCGCTGCTTATCGGCGGCAATCCGTTTACCACGACGTCGATCTACTGCTTGATTTCGTTCCTGGAGCGCAAATGGGGCGTCCATTTTGCGATGGGCGGCACCGGCGCACTAGTGCGGGGAATGGTGGAGTTGATCGAGCGGGGCGGCGGGGAAGTACACTGCGGCGCCGAGGTGACCGATATCATCGTAAAGAATCGTGCGGCGGCGGGCGTGAGGCTTGCGTCCGGCCGAACCATCGAGGCCGATATCGTTGTATCCAACGCTGACACCGCCTGGACATACCGCAAAATGTTACCTCCCCAGGTCCGCCGGCGCTGGAACGACCGGCGCATCGAGCGTGCACGCTATTCGATGGGCTTGTTCGTGTGGTATTTCGGTACGCGCCGCCGCTACCCTAATGTTGATCACCACACCATCCTGCTCGGGCCGCGCTACAGCGAATTGCTTGAAGACATCTTCGAGCGCAAGGTGCTTGCGCCCGACTTCAGTCTTTATTTGCACCGCCCTACTGCCACCGATTCCTCGCTCGCCCCCGACGGTTGCGATACGTTTTACGTGCTTTCACCGGTCCCGCATCTCGGTGCAGCTATAGATTGGCGAGAGAAGGCGGAACCATATCGCCGAGCGATATCGCGACGCCTGAGCGATACGGTCTTGCCGGATCTGGAAGCCAATATAGTGACCTCACGGATCACTACGCCGCAGGATTTTCAAGATCGCCTGTTGTCGTTTCGCGGTGCCGCGTTCGGTCTTCAGCCGGTGCTCGCGCAAAGCGCGTGGTTCCGCCCGCACAATCGCAGCGAGGATGTCGAAAATCTGTATCTCGTCGGAGCCAGTACCCATCCGGGCGCCGGTCTGCCGGGTGTGCTGCTCTCTGCCCGAGTCATGGACAAGATGGTGCCCCATGCATCCGCTTGCGCTTGAGTCGGAATCGAAACTCGCGGCCGACATTGCCGCCTGCAGCGAAATGCTGCGAGACGGATCCCGAACATTTTTTGCAGCTTCGAAAGTGTTGCCACGGCGCGTTTGCGAACCCGCAACCGCGCTTTACGCATTTTGTCGGCTGGCTGACGACGCCGTCGATCTTGCAGGCGGGAATGCTGCAGCGCTGGCAAATCTTCACGTACGCCTCGATCGCGCCTACGACGGCTGCCCGTTTCCGACGCCGGCTGATCGTGCGCTGGCTGATACCATTCATCGCTTCGCCATCCCGCGCGCGCTGCCGCTCGCGCTGCTTGAAGGACTCGCATGGGATGCCGAGGGCCGCCGCTACGGGGACCTCGCGGAACTTATCGACTACGCGGTCCGCGTCGCGGGCACGGTCGGCATGATGATGTCTATCCTGATGGGTGCGCGGACACGAGATCTGTTGGCTCGCGCCTGCGATCTCGGCGTTGCGATGCAACTGACGAATATCGCTCGCGATGTCGGCGAGGACGCGCGCGCCGGGCGCCTTTATCTGCCGCTCCGATGGTTGCGTGCCGCTGGCATCGACCCC
>DASPWC010000096.1:0-3182 GCA_035622055.1 Xanthobacteraceae bacterium
CGAAATCCGTCTCGACGAGCGCAGCCTTGCCGAGGAATTCGGCATCAGCCGCACCCCGGTGCGCGAGGCGATGGCGCAGCTCGAGCGCGAAGGTTTCGTGCGTTCGGTGCCGCGTCGGGGCGTCTATGTCGTGCGCAAGACTAGGCGCGAAGTGATCGAGCTGATCACCGCCTGGGCGGCGCTCGAAAGCATGGCTGCCCGGCTCATCACCGAAACCGCAACAAACGAGGAAGTCGCTTCGCTTCGCCGGATGTTCGCCACATTCGAGAACGGGCAAGTGCGCGCTCATCTCGACGAATATTCGGAAATCAATATCGAATTCCACCAGACCATCATTCGGCTGAGCCGCAACACGGTTCTCGTTCAGCTCGCCGAAAATCTGTTCACGCATATGCGGATGATCCGAAGGAAGACGATCGGCGAAAAGGATCGCGCCGACCGTTCGATCAGGGATCACATCCACATTATCGAAGCGCTGGAGAAGCGCGACACCTTCCGTGCGGAGAAACTGGTGCGCGATCATGCGCTCGGTCTTGCCGAGCATGTCGCGAAGTATGCGGATTATCTGGATTGAGACGACTTAGGACGCAGGGAGTTCCTCCATGGCCGAGGCCGCAGTTAAAGCGCAAACTGAAACCAACACGGCAGAGCAAGATCTGACGGATGGCTTCCACCTCGTTATCGACGCGCTCAAGCTGAACGGCATCGAAACGATCTACGGCGTGCCGGGCATTCCGATCACGGATCTCGGCCGCATGGCGCAGGCCGCAGGTATCCGTGTCATTTCGTTCCGGCATGAGCAGAATGCCGGCAATGCGGCGGCGATCGCGGGCTACCTGACGAAGAAGCCGGGCGTTTGTCTCACCGTATCGGCCCCCGGATTTCTCAACGGCCTGACGGCGCTGGCCAATGCCACGACAAACTGCTTCCCGATGATCCTGATCAGCGGCTCCTCGGAACGCGAGATCGTCGACCTGCAGCAAGGCGACTATGAGGAAATGGACCAACTCGCCATCGCCAAGCCGCTTTGCAAGGCGGCCTTCCGCGTGCTGCATGTCGCCGATATCGGCATCGGCGTGGCGCGCGCGATCCGTGCGGCGGTTTCCGGCCGTCCGGGCGGCGTGTATCTCGATCTGCCCGCCAAGCTTTTTTCTCAGGTCATGGATGCGCAGGCCGGCGCCAAGTCGCTGGTCAAAGTCGTCGATCCTGCGCCGGCCCAGATTCCCGCTCCGGCCGCCGTCAAGCGCGCACTCGACGTTCTCAAAAGCGCCAAGCGCCCGCTGATTATTCTCGGCAAGGGCGCGGCTTATGCTCAGGCGGATGACGCAATCCAGGCGTTGGTCGAAAAGACCGGTATTCCATTTCTGCCGATGAGCATGGCCAAGGGACTTCTGCCCGACACGCATCCGCAATGCGCGGCTGCCGCGCGCTCGACCGTGCTGAAAGATTCCGACGTCGTTATGCTCATCGGCACGCGCCTCAATTGGCTGCTCTCGCATGGCAAGGGCAAGACGTGGGGCGAGCCCGGATCGAAAAGATTCATTCAGATCGACATCGAGCCCAAGGAGATGGACAGCAATGTCGCTATTGCCGCGCCGGTGGTCGGCGATATCGGCTCCTGCGTCGCGGCGCTTCTCGATGGCATTGACGCCAAGTGGCCGGCGCCGTCGGCCGACTGGATCAACGCCATCAGGGCCAAGAAAGAAGAGAACATCGCCAAGATGGCGCCGAGGCTGATGAAGAATTCGGCGCCGATGGATTTTCACAGTGCGCTCGGCGCGCTGCGCACGATCATCAAAGAGCGTCCGGACGCCATTCTCGTCAACGAAGGCGCCAACACGCTCGACCTCGCGCGGGGCATCATCGACATGTATCAACCGCGAAAGCGTCTCGACGTGGGCACCTGGGGCGTCATGGGCATCGGCATGGGCTTTGCCATCGCCGCAGCCATCGAGACCGGGAAGCCGGTGCTCGCGGTCGAGGGCGACAGCGCCTTTGGTTTTTCCGGCACTGAGGTGGAGACGATCTGCCGTTACAATCTGCCGGTCTGCACCGTCGTCTTCAACAATAACGGCATCTATCGCGGAACCAACGTCAATCCCACCGGCGGCCCCGATCCGGCGCCGACCGTTTTCGTCAAGGACGCGCGCTACGACAAAATGATCGAGGCTTTCGGCGGGGTCGGCGTCAATGTGACGACGCCGGACGAGCTGAGCCGCGCCGTCAACAAGGCCATGGATTCCGGCAAGCCTACGCTTATCAACGCAATGGTCGATCCGGCTGCCGGCACCGAGAGCGGCCGCATCGGTAACCTCAACCCGCAGAGCGTGGTCCGCAGGAAATAAATGGACATGAGCGGAACAGGGAGAACGTCGATGGCAGTGCGCAACAGAACAGCTAAAAAGACGGCCAATAAAACCGCGAGGAAATCCGTGAAGGCTAAATCCAAGGCGGTGAGCAAGATCGCGGCGAAGAAATCGTCCGGCAAGGTCGTCAGTCTAAAGGCCAGCAGGCCAGCTCCGAATTTGCCGCGGCCGTCGTCAAAGCTGTTCGGCCAAGCGGGCAGGGCGCTCGAGGGCGTGCGGATTTTGGACTTCACGCATGTTCAGTCCGGGCCGACTTGTACGCAGCTGCTCGCTTATATGGGCGCCGACGTGATCAAGGTGGAGCGTCCCGGAACGGGCGATATCACGCGCGGTCAATTGCGCGACGTGAAGGGCGCCGACAGTCTTTATTTCACCATGCTCAACGGCAGCAAGCGGTCGATCACGATCGATTCCAAGCACCCCAAGGGCAAGGAAATTCTCGACCGGCTGATCAAACAATGCGACGTCCTAGTGGAGAATTTTGCTCCCGGAGCGCTCGACCGCATGGGGCTGACGTGGGACCACATCCACAAGCTCAATCCCCGCATGATCGTCGCCGCGGTGAAGGGCTTCGGTCCCGGGCCTTACGAGGACTGCAAGGTTTACGAAAACGTCGCGCAATGCGCCGGCGGCTCCGCTTCGACGACCGGCTTTCGTGACGGGCCGCCGCTCGTTACCGGCGCGCAGATCGGCGATTCGGGCACAGGTTTGCATCTCGCGCTCGGCATCGTCACGGCGCTCTATCAGCGCATACGAACCGGTCGCGGTCAGCGCGTGCTGGCCGCCATGCAAGACGGCGTGCTCAACCTGTGCCGA
>DASPWC010000097.1:0-5156 GCA_035622055.1 Xanthobacteraceae bacterium
GCACAGCCCAAAAGAAAGGCGTTGCGAAATTGCGCTTCGCAGGCGGCGCTGTCGGCAAAGTCTCCAAACGGGCCGTAGAACGGCTTGATGCCGGCGGCGGCGCAGGCATCGACCATCTTGGCGATCGTGTAGTGCCAAAGATCTTGTTGAAAAGCCGGCCGCGTCCCTCCGGGGCCAGCGGCGTCGGCGAGGACTTTATAGTCGGGGTGCCCGCCGCCAACACGGGTCGTCTTCATCGCCCGTGAAGCGGCGAGATCGGCGGGACCGAGGCTGATGCCGTGCATGCGCGGCGACGCTGTTGCGATTGCAGTGACATTGTTGACGCCTTCGGCGG
This sequence comes from Xanthobacteraceae bacterium, assembly GCA_035622055.1. Taxonomy (GTDB): domain Bacteria; phylum Pseudomonadota; class Alphaproteobacteria; order Rhizobiales; family Xanthobacteraceae; genus BOG-931. The sequence continues at coordinate 335 of DASPWC010000097.1, forward strand.
TCTCGAGGATCGCGTGAATAAGGATAGGCCTCGTCACGCGGTGCCTGGCTTCAAGTTGCGCAAGCAGTTGGTCAAGGTAATGGATGTCCCACGCGCCTTCGACTTTCGGCAGCATGATCGCGTCGAGCTTGTCACCCACGGCGCCGACGATCTCGCATATGTCGTCTAGCGCCCACGGCGAGTTCAGCGCGTTAATTCGCGTCCACAATCCGGTGTCGCCAAAGTCGCAAGAACGCGCCATGTCGATGAAACCGGCGCGCGCCGTCGTCTTGGCTTCGGCGGGAATGGCGTCTTCGAGATTGCCGAGTACGATGTCCACTTGGGTCACAAGTTCGGGCACTTTGGCGCGGACTTTTTCAATGTGAGGCGGAACGAAATGGATCATCCGCTCGAGCCGCGGCGGCAATTCCCGCAGCGGCGCCGGCGCACCGATTGCAAGTGGCCGGAAAAAATTGCGTGGTAGTTTCATGACCGAATCCAGGTTGGGAGCGTTACTTTGCAACAGCTCGGATCCGGCAGTTTAGACCATTTCTCCCCGCATCAATTTAGGCCGCGAGGCGGCAGGCATGACGCCCTCCCGCATTATCGCGCGCCGCAATGGCCCGACGTGGTCGATAATATAGAGGGAAAGTCCGCGCGCGCCATGTGCCGGCATAAAGTCCCTCAGCAAGCTTCTGTTTAAGACATCGACAGCGATCGTACGGCTGAGAATGTCGGCGCGGCGTAGTTTGTCGTATCGCGCGAGCAGTTCAGGAGTCCCAACATCACGATTTTGCTGATGCGCCTCGGCCACCAATTCGGCGATGGTGGCGCCGTCGCGTAGCCCGAGATTGAGTCCCTGCGCGCCGATGGGCGGCATGACGTGAGCGGCTTCACCGACCAGCGCGATCCGCTCGCGCGCCAAGACATCCGCGGTCTCGACCGCAAGCGGAAACAGTCCGCGACCCGGCTCGACGGTCATTTTACCGACGAGTGAATGGGCACGGCGTTCAATCTCTAACGAAAGCTCCGCGTCACTCATCGCCGCAAGTTCGGCGCCGTGCGCGGGATCGAGAACGCAAACCAGACTCGAACGCCGGCCCGGCAATGGCACCAACGTGAATGGACCCTGGGCGGTGTGAAACTCCGTCGAAGTATCGTCGTGCGGCCGGGAATGAGAAAGATTCGTTGTAAGGGCAACTTGTGGATAGGAATGCCGCTGCGTGGCAATGCCGCAGGCGGCTCGGCACGCCGAGCGCGCCCCGTCTGCGCCAATGGCGAGCCGCACCCGCGCTTCGCCATCGGAATGTTTGATGGTCACTCCCGAATCGTCGCTGGCAATCGCCAGTGCGGGCACTGCGATCCACGGCAAGCCCAAGGCCGCGGCGTGTGATTGCAGCGCGGCGATGAGATGGCGGTTCTCGATATTGTAGCCGAAAGCGTCGCGATCGATCTCGGTTGCGGCAAAAAACACCTCTGGGGCGCGCAGGAGCCGCCGGGTGTCGTCTACGATGCGCAGTTTCCGTAGCGGCGCCGCGTAAGGAAGGCACAGTTCCCAGGCACCTAATGTTTCAAGCGCCGTCACCGAGCCTACCAGCAGCGCGGTGGTCCGATGATCGGGTTTCGGAGGTGGCGCGATCAGCAGCGCATCAACGCCGGCGGCCCTGAGCGCAATTGCGCTTACCAGCCCGGCCGGGCCGGCGCCGATGACGGCCACTTCGGCGGTAAGAGCGGTGGTCGTACTCATATCGTCATTGATATCGAAAGGGCGTTGCCGGGCAGCCTGTGAGTTATATTCAAAATTGCGCTCGGAGTAGTCCAGCCGCGTACGGTCTTCAACTTAACATGTAAACTCTGGAAATGGATCCCAATCCTTCGTCAAAAGGCGCGAACGCGGCCCTGCTGACCGCGGCATTCGCGATTCATGTCTTTACCGCGTGCGGTGCGGCTTGCGCGCTATTGGCCCTGGTCGCGGCGGCGCGAAGCGAATGGCCGATAATGTTCGCGTGGCTCGGCCTCGCGCTGGTCATCGACGGCGTCGACGGCACGCTTGCGCGGCGGTTTCACGTCGCCAAGCTACTGCCTCGCTGGTCGGGCGACGTGCTCGACCTTGTGGCGGATATTCTCAACTATGTTTTCGTGCCGGCCTACGCCTTGGCCGCAAGCGGCCTTTTGCCGAAATCCTTCGCCGTCGCGCTTGGCGTTCTTATTGTCGTTACCGGATCGCTCTACTTTGCCGACCGGCTGATGAAGACATCCGACTATTACTTTCGTGGTTTTCCGGCGCTTTGGAACATCGCGGCGTTTTATCTATTCATACTCAAACCAGCGCCTTGGGCCGCCACAGCCGCGATCGTTGTGCTTGCGGCGCTGACTTTCGTGCCGTTTCACGTCGTCCATCCAGTGCGTATTGCGCATTTGCGCGCCTTCACGACGGCGGCACTCGCCGTTTGGGCGATGCTTGCTATTTTGGCAGTGATGGAAAATCTCAATCCGGCGGCATGGACGATCGTGGCTTTGTGCTTACTGGCAATCTACTTCGTCGCTGTCGGCTTTTTACGGCGTCATCACCCCTAAATGATTTCTTCGTTGTCCGGCCTTGCGCCAGCGTTGCGAGCACTTATGATCCCGCCCCAATTTCCCGCTGCTTGAAAGATTATGACAGGAGAAGAAGATGGTTGCTGCAGTGCGCGTGCATAAGGTTGGCGGACCGGAGGTTCTGACATACGAACAGATTGAAATACCGGCGCCCGGTCAGGGCCAGGTCCTGGTGAAGCAACACGCCTGCGGCGTCAATTTCATCGACACCTATTTTCGCATGGGCATGTATCCGTCGCCGATCGGCTTGCCGTTCGTGGCCGGCAACGAAGGCGCGGGCGAGGTGATGGCTGTGGGCCCGGGTGTTACCGACCTTAAGGTAGGGGATCGGGTAGCCTACGTTGTCGGACTAGGATGCTATGCGGCCGAGCGTTTGGTGCCGGCAGACCGCGTCGTCAAATTGCCGTCCAATATCAGCTACGAACAGGCTGCGGCCATGATGCTCAAGGGCATGACGGCTGAATATCTCGTGCGGCGCACATTCAGGGTCGAGAAGGGCATGAACGTCCTCATGCATGCCGCGGCCGGCGGCGTCGGCCTGATCCTGTGCCAATGGGCTAACTATCTCGGAGCGAACGTCATCGGGACGGTCGGATCGAAGGACAAGGCGGCGCTCGCCAAGGCCAATGGTTGTCATCATACGATCCTGTATCGCGACGAGGATTTTGTCGCGCGCGTTAAGGAAATCACGGGCGGTAAACTTTGCGATGTGGTTTACGACGGCATCGGCAAAGCGACGTTTCCGGCATCGCTTGATTGCATCAGGCCGCTCGGCATGTTCGTCAGCTTCGGCAGCACGTCGGGGCAGATCGATGCATTCAACATCAATATTCTTCAAACCAAGGGTTCGCTGTTCGCCACGCGACCGACCCTCAATACCTATGCCGCAAAGCGTGAAGATCTGCTTGCGATTGCCAACGACCTCTTCGACGTCGTCGGCAAGGGCGCAGTCAAAGTCCCGATCAATCAAAAATATGCGCTGCGCGACGCCGTGAAGGCGCACCGAGACCTCGAGGGCCGCGCCACCACGGGCTCATCGATCCTGCTACCGTAAGCGCCGAACGCGAATCCAGCGCGGAGGGTGTCGCCTGGCGGCGCCCTTAGCATGACGGCCACAAAAAGAGCGCGACTCTGATGCCGACTTGGGGCTATTGGGCGACGCTGGGCTGGGCGGTTCTCGCATTCCTGGCCGGGCAGATCCTCGGCTTCGCTATTCTTCTTTGGCTGCACGGCGGGAATTGGGATTCCGTCCTTCAAACGCCATTCGATGGCGTCCTCGTCACACTGTTCATCGTTATCTCAAACCCAGTCATGGTGGGCATATTGACGCTTGCCGTGCGAATGGCGCACGCCGGCCAGCGCGAATATTTCGCGTTGAAGTGGCCGTCGGGACGCGACCTCATCCTTGGCGTCGTCTGTTTGGTCGCTCTGATCGCCGCGAGCGATGCGCTGCTCTATTTCACAGGGCGCGACCTGGTGACGCCGTTTCAACTGCAATCCTACACCACGGCGGCGGCGGTCGGGTGGCTTCCTGCCATGCTGGCTGCGGCGATCCTGGTCGCGCCGGCCGGCGAGGAAGTGGTGTTTCGCGGATTTTTATTCCGCGGCTGGGCGCGCTCGTTTCGCTCCGTTTGGCCGGCGATCGTCGTCATTTCGGTGCTGTGGGCGGGACTGCACGTTCAATATGACTGGACGGGGATTTTGCAAATTTTTGTCATTGGTCTCTTTCTCGGTTGGATGCGCTGGCGGAGCGGCTCGCTGCCGCTGACTTTCTTGCTGCACGCGCTGTTCAATCTTGAAGGCACCCTGGAAACGCTGGTGCAAGTGCATTTCTTCGTTAAGTGACCGTCCCCGGCGCCCGGCGCTTCCACTACGATCGACCGAAGATGCGATCGAACGCGGCAAGCGTGCCCGCCCGCTCGTCCGGTCGCTGCGGCTGCTGGCGTGGAAGCGCGATCACCGGCTCCGCAAATCGCGCGATCGCGGTCACCGTTTCGTCAAGCGGCACGGTCGAGCCGAGGGTCTCGCTGACGATAATAGTCAGCAACTTCATGTCGCGACGGAACAGCGCATCGAGCGCGGTGAGCGTATGGCTGATCGTGCCGAGGTAAGAGCCCGCAACCAGGATCAATGGCAATTGCAGGGCCATCATCACGTCAAGGACAGTGCGCTGTTCGTCGAGCGGCACCATGATTCCGCCGATACCTTCAATCAGCAATATATCCTGCCGCCGCTCGACAACGTC
>DASPWC010000098.1:0-4892 GCA_035622055.1 Xanthobacteraceae bacterium
ATGTCCGACATCGAAGCCGCCCACGCCATTTCGGCCTTGATCAAGGAGATCGAAGCCGAAACGCTCAAGGATATGGGCCGCACCATGGCGGCGCTCAAACAGCGCTTCGCGGGGCAAATGGATTTTGCCAAGGCGGGCGCGCAGGTGAAGAAGCTACTGGGCGGCTCGTAAAGGCGTACGGACTTTTCCTCATGACATCGTGTTTCATCCGCGGCGTTCGCAGCGTCGAACTGGTTGCCAGCAATCTCGAGGAGGCGAGCCGCTTTTACGAGACGGTGTGGGGGCTAACCCCGGTCGCAACGCGAAACGACAGCCGTTATTTCCGTGGCACCGGCCGTTATCACCATGTGCTCGCCTTGCATTGCGGACCGCAACCGGCGGTCCTTCGCGTGGTGTTCGACGTCGCCGACCGGGGCGCAATCGATCGTCTCCACGCGGACATAGCGGCAAACGGCGGCACGCCGAGCACGCCGGCCGAATTATCGGGCGCCGGCCGCGGCTATGGTTTCGGTTGCAAGGACCCGGACGGCCGTAACCTCGCTTTTGTCTGCGATTGCGCCGATCATGCCGATGAGGCCGATCGCGCCGACCGGCCGCGCAAAATCGTGCACATCAATCTCAATGCGCGCGATTTCGACGCAAGCCTCGCCTTTTTTGCGAAAGCGCTCGGCTTTCGCGTGGTCGATGACAATGCGCCGCTGTGGTTCCTGCATTGCGACAATACCGACCATAGCTCGATCGTGCTGGCCAAGACCGGTCTGCCGACGCTCAATCATGTGGCTTTCGAGATGCCGGAGCTCGATTCGGTCATGCGCGGCATGGGACGCATGAAAAGTAGCGGCTATCCGATCGAATGGGGACCGGGGCGCCACGGGCCGGGTGATAATGTTTTCGCCTATTTTTGCGGTCCGGACGAGGTCCCGCTGGAATACACCGCCGAGGTCCTGCAAATCGACGACGACTACGAGCCGCGTCCCTCGTCATACTGGAAATACGCGCCTGGCCGCTCCGACCAATGGGGCATCACTCAGCCGCGCTCGGCGCGTTATTATCGCGTGCAACGGCTGTTTGGCTTTACCGCCAACGGCGATCGCATCGCCTGATAGATCCCCGCGTTTGATCGGGCCATTGTCGAAGGAGAACTGTCCGTGCGCCGCTTGTTCCCGCTTCTGATCGCAACCGTTTTTGTGTCGCTCGTGGCGAATTGGCCTGCAGCGGCGCAGGATTGGCCGAATCGTCCCGTCCGTGTGCTGACGACGACGAGTCCGGGCGGGATCAGCGACGTTTTCATGCGCGCGCTCGGTGAAAAGCTCCGCGAGCGGGTCGGCCAGCCGTTTGTGATCGAGAATCGTCCCGGCGGCATGCAGAATGTCGGCGCGCGCGCCTGCCAGGATTCCGCGCCAGACGGCTACACGATCTGCATCATCAATGCCGATCCGATCATCTACAACCAGTTTTTGCTCAGAAGCATGCCGTTCGATCCGGTCAACGGCCTGCAGCCGATCACCAAACTGTTCGATCTGATCCACGTCATGGTAGTCAATTCGGACCTGAAAGTGAAAACGGTCGACGAGCTCATCGCGTTGTCAAAGGCGAGACCCGGCACGCTGTCCTATCTCACACCCGGCGCGCCGATGGTGCTCTACATGGAAACGCTGAAAAAGGAACGCGGCGCCGACTGGGTGCGCGTGCCGTTCAAAGGCGGCGGCGAAGCGGTCAACGCGATCCTCAGCGGCTTTACGCCGATCGGGCTGTTCGGCGAGGGTAATGTCATCGGCCAGATCAGGGCGGGTGCCATGACGCCGCTCGTGATGCTAAATAACATTCATTCGCCGAACTTCCCGCAAGTCCCGACGCTCAAGGAGACCGGCTATGACGGTCCGCCCTCACGCGGCTGGTACGGCCTGTTCGCGCCGGCCGGCACGCCGCGTCCTATCGTCGACCGCATCGCCAAGGAGGTTGCGGCGATCGTTGCCGATCCTAACTTCGCCGAGAAACAGCTGAAGGACCGCAGCCTCGTCGGCGGCACCAACACGCCCGAAGAATTTGCCCAGGAGATCGCGGCGGACCGCAAAGTGGCGGAGCAGGTGGTCAAGCAAGCCGGGATAGGGCCGGAGGAATAGGCGTTGCATCCTGGGTTCCGCAACGGGCTGCTTCTATCGCCTGTGGATAACCGGGACACAAGGCGCAAGCTTATCGCACGACCAGCTGGCCGCTCTATCTTCGCTCCTCATCCGCGGTAAGATTCCACGAATCACCATGCGATTTACGCCGCAATTCCTCGACGAACTGCGGGCGCGGCTTCCGGTCTCGGAAGTCGTCGGCCGGCGCGTGAAATTGCGCAAAGCGGGCCGCGAATGGAAGGGCCTATCGCCCTTCAACAAGGAAAAGACGCCTTCGTTTTTCGTCAATGACCAGAAGGCGATGTGGTTCGACTTCTCCTCCGGCAAGAATGGCAACATTTTCGATTTTCTGATGCTGACCGAGGGCGTGAGCTTTCCCGAAGCCGTCGAACGGCTCGCGCAACAAGCAGGCATTGCCCTGCCGGTAATGACGCGCGAAGCGCAGGCGCATGAGGAACGCCGCAAGACCCTGCATGACATCAGCGAGCTTGCCGCTAAATTCTTCGAAGCGACGCTGGCTTCGCGCGCCGGCGCGCGCGGCCGCGGCTACCTGCTCGATCGCGGCATCCACGCGGCAACGCAGCTCAAGTTCCGCCTCGGCTATGCGCCGGGCGAGCAATACGCGCTCAAGGAACATCTCGGCGCGCTTAAAGTCCCGGTCGAGGACATGATCGAAGCAGGGCTCGTGGCGAGCGGCGAAGATATCGCATTGCCGTACGATCGCTTCCGCGACCGCGTCATGTTTCCGATCAGCGACTGGCGCGGGCGCGTGATCGCGTTCGGCGGCCGCGCGCTCGATAAGGAGGTCTCGGCGAAATATCTCAATTCGCCGGAGACGCCGCTCTTCCACAAGGGGGCGACGCTCTACAACATCGGGGGCGCGCGTAAGGCCGCACATGAAGGCGCCCGCATCGTCGCCGTCGAAGGCTATATCGACGTCATCGCCATGGTCGCGGCGGGTTTCGAGGCCACCGTCGCGCCGCTCGGCACTGCGCTTACCACCGAGCAGCTGGCGCTCATGTGGAGGATGGCCGACGAGCCGATCCTTTGCTTTGACGGTGACGATGCGGGGCGCCGGGCCGCCTATCGCGCCGTCGACCTCGCGCTGCCGCTCTTGAGACCCGGTAAAAGCCTTAAATTCGCAGCGCTCCCGGAGGGTCAGGATCCCGACGACCTTGCCCGCTCCGGCGGCCGCGATGCGATCGAGGACGTGCTCGGCGCGTCGCGTCCGCTTGCGCATGTGCTGTGGGAACGCGAGAGCGAAGCTGGCCGGTTCGATACGCCGGAGCGCTGCGCCGCGCTCGAGGCCCGCGTCACCCAGGTCGTAGCAACGATCGCCGATGAAACGGTGCGGCGCTATTACAAGCAGGATTTCTCGGCGCGGCTGCGCCGCATGTTCGCGCCGCAAAGCTTCGCCGCTAAAGGCAGCGCCGCGCCGCGCGGGAGTTTTGCCGCGAGGGCGTTTGATAGGTCTAAGGCCGGGGGCGGACGTTTTGGCGGGCGATCGCGCGGCAGCGGCCTCGTGCGCGAGGACGCCTATGTGGCGGCGAGCCCGCAGCTTTTGGCGAGCCCGCTGCATCGCGGTCATCGCGCGGCTATCCCTCGCCGGGAAGCGCTGATCCTGCAAGCGGCGCTCAATCACCCTTGGCTTCTGCACGACCACCTTGAGGAGCTTGCGGCGGCCGAGTTCCGCCATACCGATACGCAAAAGCTAAAGGGCGCCCTGATCGACGTTTTCGCCCATCATTTCGCGGACGATTTCAAGGAGCGCGTTGGAGGAGCCGAACGGGCGGCGCTGGCCGCCGAGCTCGGACGGCGCGGTTTTGCGGGGCTGCTCGGGCGAATTGAACTCACTATCACAACCCATTCGGTATGGGGTGCCCGTCCAGAGGCCGCCGCAAGCGATGTTTTACTGACGTGGAATCAGCTTATTACCTTGCATCGGCAATGGCATTCCCTAACTAGGGAACTTAAGGACGCTGAAATGGCGCTCGGCCAGGACAATACCGAGGCGAATTACGCGCGGTTGTGCGACGTCAAAGCCCGGTTGACCGCGCTCCAGGGAACCGAGGCCCTTATCGAAGGATTCGGAGCCTCGTCGGGCCGGCCGGCACGGTTCTTGTAATGCCGTATTCCCGCCCCTTGGGGGGTGGGCGGCAGCGAGGGGAATAAGGGGTCGCCCGCGCTGTCCGTCATGGTTTAGTCGGAACTTAACGCAGTTTCGACAAATTTGGCCTCGATTTGGGTGGCGCGAGCTCATAAGACGGCCGGCGCCGTCGTTTTTGGCCGTCCGCAGCCCCGGCGTGCGGCCCAAAAAATGGGGATTAAGGGCATCCGCCCGGTCCCCGCGGTCCATTCCCCGCGGCGGTCGAGTCATTCGCCATAGGGTAGGGGAACGGAAAGACGCGCTGCCGCGCAGTTGGAATGCCGGCGGGTATTTGGAATTAAAGAGCTTGGAGACAGAGCGATGGCAACCAAAAGCGCGGCGACCAAGACCGCTACGGCCAAGGCTAAGGTAGTCCGGCCAGGGATGGCGACCCCGCAAAAGGAGTCCGAAGCTTCGGAGAAGGACACTCCGGAGACCCCCGATGCCCCGCTTCCCGTGCTCGATCTCTCCGACGCCGCCGTCAAGAAGATGATCAAACAGGCCAAAAAGCGCGGCTACGTTACCTATGAGCAGCTTAACGCGGTCATGCCGTCCGAGGAGGTGACCTCCGAGAAGATCGAGGACGTGCTGGCGATGATGAACGAAATGGGCATCAACGTCGT
>DASPWC010000099.1:0-3434 GCA_035622055.1 Xanthobacteraceae bacterium
GCAAACGGTCCAGCGAACGATGCAATTCATTTCGAACCAAGCGTTGGCAACGCGATGGAAGGTTCAATTGCGATTGCGGCTGAATTCGGCCCCCGGATCAAATCGGACCGAATGCGATCAGCATATACCAATCGGCCCTGCGCCGAAATTGCCGGTCTCGTAGTCTGCTTCCAACCGGCCGAAATCAACTCGCACGCGTAATGAAATGCGCCTGCGACCGATTGGCTCAGGCTTGATTCGGCTCAGGCTTGCCGATCGGCGACGAATCGCGCGCCTTCCATCAGCGTCGCGGCCGCGGGCCCGAACGGATCGAGCGCCGCTGCCGCCTCCGCAACGAGATGTTGCAGCCGCGCCTTGGCTCCCGGTATTCCGAGCACGGTGACGAAAGTCGCTTTGCCGGCGGCCACATCCTTGCCGGTCGATTTGCCCACCAAAGCCGGATCGCCCTCGATATCGAGGAGGTCGTCGGCGATTTGAAATGCTTCGCCGACCGCGGCCCCGTAGCGCTCAAGCGCGTCGCGTTGTTGCCCCGTTGCGCCGCCGAGTATGCCGCCGGCCTGGCACGCGAAGCGCAACAGCGCGCCTGTCTTCATCGCCTGCAACATCCGCACGTCGCTCTCGCCGTGCTTGACCGCGCCGAAGCGGCCTTCCGCGGCAAGGTCGAGCATTTGGCCGCCCGCCATGCCGCCAAGACCGGCGGCGCGCGCCAGCGCGTTGACGAGCTTGATGCGTACTTCCGGATCGCCATGGGTGTCCCGGCGCGACAAAATGTCGAAAGCGAAAGTCAAAAGTCCGTCGCCGGCGAGGATCGCCGTCGCCTCGTCGAATTTGCGGTGCGCCGTCGGCTGGCCGCGCCGCAACGCGTCATTGTCCATGGCGGGCAAGTCGTCGTGGACCAGCGAATAACAATGCACGCATTCCAGCGCGGCTCCCGCCATCAGCGCATTCTGCCGGGGCACCTTGAACAGGTTCGCCGATTCGACGACCAAAAACGGCCGGAACCGTTTGCCGCCGCCAAGGCTCGCATAGCGCATGGCGTCGATCAGCCGCGCCGGCCGGTTGAGCTCGCCTTCGGCGGCCGCTGCGGCGAGAAGCCGGTCGAGAAGCGCCTCGGTCTCGGCCGCCACGGCGTCAAGCCGCGCCAGAAAAGGGCTATTTTTCGCGCTCATCGAAGCCTTTGCCCCGCGTTCCGCGTCGCTGCAAGGTCCTATATCAGGTCTTAGATTTAAGGTGTAACTGAGCGACGGTTTATTTTCCCCTCAAAGGTCCATCCGTGGCTGAAGACATCATAGCGGCGATAGTGCTCGCGATCTGGCTCTACCTCGTCGCCGCGCGCGGCGGGTTTTGGCGCGCGGCCGAGCGCGACGAAGAGAGCGTTGACATCGATGCGGCGCGCCAATGGCCCGCGGTGAGCGCGGTCATCCCGGCCCGCGACGAAGCCGAGACCGTGGGCGAAACCGTAGCGTCCCTGTTGCGGCAAAATTATCCGGGCATTTTCGCCGTCATCCTCGTGGACGATCAAAGCCGCGACGCGACCGCGCAGGTTGCGCGCGAGGCCGCCGCCGCGCTCTCCGCCGGCGATCGCCTGACCGTGCTTTCGGGCCGCGCCTTGCCGCCGGGGTGGACCGGCAAACTTTGGGCGCAGCAGCAGGGCATCGAATTTGCGGAAAACGCGGCGTCACCGCCGGACTATCTGCTCCTTACCGACGCCGACATTGTCTACACGCCGGACGCGCTCGCTTCGCTGATCGCGCGGGCCGAGCGCCACGGTTTTGTTCTCACTTCGCTGATGGCCAAGCTGCGCTGCAAGAGCTTGGCCGAACGCATGTTCGTGCCGGCGTTCATTTTCTTTTTTCAGATGCTTTATCCGTTTGCCTGGGCCGCCGATCCGCGCCGCTCCACCGCCGCGGCGGCCGGCGGTTGCATGCTCATCCGGCGCGACGCCTTGCAAGCGGCGGGCGGTCTCGCATCGATTCGCGGTGCGCTGATCGACGATTGCGCGCTCGCGAAGACATTGAAACCGCACGGTCCGACCTCGATTGCGCTCACCGAGCGCGTACGCAGCGTGCGCGCCTATCCCGCCGTCGGCGATATCCGCCGCATGGTCTCGCGCACGGCCTATGCCCAACTGCGCTATTCGCCGCTGCTGCTGGCCGGCACGATTCTAGGTCTGGCGCTGACTTATCTCGCGCCGGTGGCGCTTGCGGTTTTCGCCTCCGGGATTCCGCAATTTGCCGGCATCTTCGCCTGGGTGCTGATGGCATTCGCGTTCCGGCCCACCTTGCGCTTCTATCGCATGTCCTGTCTGTGGGCCCCCGCGCTGCCGGCAATCGCCGCCGCCTATATGGCGTTCACCGTCGATTCCGCCTATCAGCATGCGCGCGGGCGCGGCGGTATGTGGAAAGGCCGCGCGCAGGGCAACGTTTCGGGACTGCAATGATCGATGCCGACGCATTACGGTCCGGCAAAGGCCACCGGGATGAAAATTTTCCGGTTGCGTCCTTTCTTATCCATCCGCGCCATCGCGACGTTATTCTGGCGTTCTATAATTTCGTCCGCACCGCAGACGATATCGCCGATCACGCGGCGCTTGCAGCGCCCGACAAGCTTCGCCTGCTCGATCGGCTGGAAGCGGGACTGCTGGGCGCCAATGACGAAGACGCCGCCGCGGTGCGGCTGCGTGCGGCGCTCGATCGCCACGGCCTGTCGCCCAAACAGGCGCAAGACCTGATTGCCGCATTCCGGCTCGACGTCACCAAGTTACGCTACCGCGATTGGGACGATCTGATTTCCTATTGTTCGCTGTCGGCGATGCCGGTTGGGCGGTTTGTTTGCGACGTGCACGGCGAAAGCCGTGCGGTGTGGCCGGCCAACGATGCGCTGTGCGCCGCGTTGCAAATCATCAATCATCTGCAGGACTGCAAAGCCGATTTTCGTGATCTCGACCGCGTCTATATCCCGCAGGACGCTTTGGCCGCCGCCGGCATCGCCGTCGAAGCCCTCGGGGAGGAGCGCGCCTCGCCGCCGCTGCTTGCGTGTCTGCACCGGCTGGCGGAGCGGACCGAATCGCTTCTAAGCGAAAGCGACGGCTTTTCCGCCGCGCTTGCCGATTGGCGGCTGGGACTTGAAGTCTCCGTGATCAATACGCTCGCGCATCGGCTGACGCGCGTCTTGCGCGCGCGCGATCCGCTTAGCGATAACGTCCATCTAGGCGTTCCCGGCGTTGCCAGCCGTACCGCTCTTGGAATTTTGAGCGGCGCGTCGCAACGCATCGGCCGGCGTCTTCTCGCCGGCTCGCAAAAGCCGCGAGGTGCGTGAGTGCCTAATTCCACACAGGCGGCCGAGCGCGCCTCCGGCAGCTCGTTCTATAACGGGATGCGGATTTTGCCGCGCGCCGAGCGCGAGGCGATGTTCGAAATCTATGCGTTTTGCCG
>DASPWC010000100.1:0-3661 GCA_035622055.1 Xanthobacteraceae bacterium
AATGTCGGGCTGATGCAGGCGGTCAAGCGCTTCGAGCCCGATAAGGGCTTCCGGTTGGCGACCTATGCGATGTGGTGGATCAAGGCTGCGATCCAGGAATACATCCTGCGCTCGTGGTCGCTGGTGAAGATGGGCACCACGGCCAATCAGAAGAAGCTGTTCTTTAATCTGCGCAAGGCAAAGAGCCGCATTTCCGCGCTCGACGAAGGCGACATGCGGCCCGATCAGGTCAAGCTTATCGCCAAGCGGCTCGGCGTCACCGAGCAGGACGTCATCGACATGAACCGGCGGCTGGGCGGCGACGCCTCGCTGAATGCGCCGATCCGCGAGGACGGCGATTCCGGCGAGTGGATGGATTGGCTGGTCGATGACAGCGCGAGCCAAGAGAGCCGTCTGGCCGAATCCGAGCAATCTCAGAATCGCCACAAGGCGCTCGGCGAAGCGCTCACCGTGCTCAACGACCGCGAGCGCCGGATTTTCGAGGCGCGGCGGCTTGCTGACGAACCGATCACGCTGGAAGAACTGGCGGACGAGTTCGGCGTATCGCGCGAACGCGTGCGTCAGATCGAAGTGCGGGCGTTCGAGAAAGTCCAAAAGGCGGTGAAGAGCAACATCGCCCATATCGAGAACCCCGCAGCCGAAATCGCCGCGGCGCGCTGAGCGGCGCGGCGGCGAAAGCGAGACACGTGCTCACTGTGCCCGGGTTCGACCCGGGCGTTTTATTTTGTGAGACTTCAGCCAAATCGTTCTAAATTGAATCGATTGCCGCTCTAGTTATTTGACGCTTCATCCCCCCACGCCCCCCTTCCCCACCCATCTGAAAGCAAGAATCATCAGCCCCGCGAGCGCGGCGATGCCCGCGACCAGAAGGAAAAATTCCGGCTTTTCCATCCGGCTCCAGAAGCTGCCGATGAAGCCAGCGAGAAATCCGCCGGTGAAACTCGCCGCAAGCCAGATGCCCATCATCATCGAGAGCATGCGTACGGGCGCGATCTTGGTGACGAAGGAAAGGCCAACCGGTGAGAGATAAAGCTCGCCGAGCGTGAGCACGACGAAATAGGCGAAAAGCCACATCCAGCTTGCTTTCGCGCCGCCGGCATAAAGCGCCGCCGCTACTAGAATCAGATAAGCCGCGCAAAGGCCGAAACAGCCCAATGCCATTTTTTCGATGGTCGGCGGCTCCGTGCCGCGTTCGGCCTGGCGCGCCCACAGCGCGACGACGAATGGCGTCAAGGCAAAGATCATGAACGGATTGAAGGCGAGGAACCAGGTTGTCGGGATCTGCGCCGAGAAACCAAACAGGCCGATGCTGCGATCGGTGTTGGCGTCCGCCCACAGCACGATGGTGTTGCCCATCTGCTCGTAGGCGGCCCAGAACAGCGTGTTGGGCACGAACAGCGCGAGGAGTCCGAGCACGGCGCGACGTTCCGCCCGATCAAGCGGCTTTCGGGCGCGATGCGCAGCAATCGCCTTGTGCAATTCGTCCGCCGGCAGCAGCGGCAGCGCGTGAAGGTAAATAGCGAGCCCGATCAGCATGCCGATGCCGGCTGCGGCAAAGCCATAGTGCCAGCCGGCCCTCTCGCCGAGCGTGCCGCAGACCAGCGGCGCGAGAAATGCCCCGAGATTGATGCCGACATAGAAGATCGAATAGGCGCGGTCGCGGCGCGCGTCGCCGGGCGCATAGAGGCCCCCGACTTGGGTGGAAATATTCGGTTTGAAACAGCCGCTGCCGAGAATGAGCGCCAACAGCGCGAACAGAAAAAGCTGTTCGACCGTCATCATGAAATGGCCGACCGCCATCAGCACCGCGCCGATAACGACGGTGCGGCGCTGGCCGAGCACGCGGTCGGCGAGAAGGCCGCCGAAAATCGGCGTGAAGTAGACGAGCCCGGTATAAAGACCCCAGATCTGCGAGGACAAAGGCTGCACGTCGAGTGGGCCGAATACGCTTTCGAGCGCGCGCTTTAGCGGATCAAGACCGATCACGCCCGCGGAATGATCGGCGAGCAACAGATATTTCGTCATGTAGAGGACGAGCAGCGAGCGCATGCCGTAATAGGAGAAGCGCTCCCACATTTCCGTGGTGAAGAGATAGGTGAGTCCGCGCGGGTGGCCGAACAGCTCCGCGCCCGCCGCGGGTGCTGACTGGATATTGTTGACCAATGCGTACTTCCAAACGTGTGTCGTGCCGGGCTCGTGCCGGGCATCTCCGTCTTGCTAGCGATTGACACTAAAGAGGTGGACGGCCGGGACAAGCCCGGCCATGACGGAAGTCAATGGAGGACGCATCGATGGCCGCCGCCTATCCCGAGGAAGCGAATAACTTTCGCCTTATCGGCCACGATCCAACGGCGGCTTGGGGCGGCGGCAGCCTCGTTGCAGTCCATAAGGGCCATGCCTATGTCGGCGCGGTCGGCGGATCGAGCTTCAATGGTCCCGAAGGCTTTACCGTGCACGACGTGCGCGATTCGCGGCGGCCGAGGAAGGTCGGCGAGTTTCGTGCGCCGCCCGGCGTACATTGCCATAAGCTGCGCATCGTCGGCGACGATCTGCTCTATGTGAATTCCGAACGGCTTGCCGGCGACAAGGGCAAGAATGCCCGCGCCGGCTTTTTCATCTTCGACGTTTCGATTCCATCGGCACCCAAGCCGGTCGGCTTTTACGACATGCCCGGCTCCGGACCGCATCGCTTCGGCGTCGACTTGAAACGCCATCTCGCCTTCATGCCCAATGACGCGCCGGGCTGGGACAAGCGCGTGATCTGGACGCTCGATATCCGCGACCCGTTACACCCGGAAGTCGTCGGCATCTGGGGCCTGCCCTGGATGAAGACCGGCACCAATGAGGTCGGCAACGATCCGCATCCGAACGAACAAGCGTGCACGCTGCACGGGCCGCCGATGATCCGCGGCAACCGTATGTATTGCGCCTGGTGGGGCGGCGGCATTTCGATCATTGACTGCACCGATCTTTCCGATATGAAGCTTGTCGGCCACATCAAATGGTCGCCGCCGTTTCCAGGCTCGACTCACACCTGCTGGCCAATCGGCGATCGGCCCTATCTCGTCGTCACCGACGAGGCGCGCGCCAAGGAAAAATATTGGGACGCGCAATTCTTGTGGATCATCGATGCGCGCGAGGAGAAAAATCCGCTGCCGGTCGCGACTTTCATGCCGGAGCGCGAGAAGTATTTCGACCGGCCCGGCCGGTTCGGCGCGCACAATATTCTGGAGAACCTTCCCACCGAAGGACCGTGGAAGGACATCGTGTTTCTCACTTATTTCAACGCCGGACTGCGCGCCGTCGATGTCAGCGACCCGCTGCATCCGAAGGAGGTGGGCTGTTACGTGCCAGAGACGCCCGCCGGGGCGCCGGGCATTCAGTCGAACGACATCGGCGCCGACGACGACGGACGCCTCTACCTTATCGACCGCTGGGGCCAGGGCATGCACATCCTGGAATATACCGGGTGAGTGCTAGCGCCGCGGCGCGAAGCCGAAGGCGTGCTCGAAGCGCTTGGCGTAGTGCGGCCATACTTGCGGATTGACGATGCGCGCCACCGGCTTGCCGTCGAACGCGGCGAGCACCTGTTCAGCGGCGATCTTGCCCATATTGGCGCGGGCCTCGCGCGTGACGCCCGCGGTGTGCGCGGTGGCGATGA
>DASPWC010000101.1:0-9743 GCA_035622055.1 Xanthobacteraceae bacterium
GACGGCGTGTGGATGCATGTCGGCACCCCCGAAGCGGTGACAGCCGCCGAAGCAGCGCTCGCGGCGATGGCCTAATCTCTGCTAGATTGCCGCGGCAATTTTCCGCGTCCCCAAAATGACCCCGCGCGTTTTCACCATTCCGGCATCGGTGCCGTTTCTGCCGACGCTGATCGAAGCCTTGTACGACGGCAGGCTCGGCTTGCCCGCGAATCGCGATCCGCTCGCGCTAGCCGCGGCAACGATCTATCTGCCGACGCGACGCGCCTGCCGGCTCATGCGCGACGCCTTTCTCGATGCCCTTAAAACTAATAGCGCTGTGCTGCCGCGCATCGTTCCGATCGGTGACATCGACGAGGACGAGGTCGCGTTCGCGGAAAATAGCAGTGCGGAATCGCTGGCGCTGCCGCCGCCATTGAGCCCACTGGAACGGCGGCTGCTGTTGACGCAACTGGTGACCAAATGGTCGACGTCGCCGAAACTTCATGGCGCGTGCGGCGCACCGCTTGTCGCCCAGACCCCGGCCGCGGCGTGCGCGCTCGCCGACGACCTGGCGCGGTTGATGGACGACATGGCGACCCGCAATGTGGATTGGGGTCGGCTCGAAGACCTTGTGCCCGAGCAGTTCGACACGTTCTGGCAGCTCACGCTGGAATTTCTACAGATCGTGCGGCGAAACTGGTGGGACGTTCTCACCGAAACCCGATCGATGGAGCCGGCCGAACGCCGCAACGCTTTGATCAAGGCCGAGGCGGCAAGGCTCGCCGGCAAAATAGATGGGCCGGTGATTGCCGCGGGCTCGACAGGCTCGATTCCGGCGACCGCCGAACTGATCGCTACGGTCTCACACCTGCCCCAAGGCGCCGTCGTGCTGCCGGGGCTCGACACCGATCTCGACGAGGACACGTGGCGGCTGATTGGGGGCGACGAGAGAAAGGGCATTGCGCCGGCGCCCGGGCATCCGCAATTTGCGATGCAGGCTTTACTGGCGCGCATCGGCATTACGCGCGAGGACGTTGTGCCCCTGGCGCAAGCGCGCTCGCGCGAACGGCTGATGTCCGAAGCGTTGCGGCCGGCCGCGGCGACGGAAAAGTGGCGGCAAAGCGTGTCCGATTCGAGTTTCGAAGCGGATGCCGACGAGGGGCTGCGAACGTTGGCGATGATCGAAGCGGCGCATCCCGAAGAGGAAGCACTGGCCATCGCGGTTGCGCTGTGCGAAGCCGTGCAGGAAGGAAAGACGGCGGCTCTTGTCACCGCGGACCGGGCGCTCGCGCGCCGTGTCTCCGCCGCCCTCGCCAGGTGGGACATTGCGGCGGAGGATTCCGCTGGCAATGCGCTTGCAGATACTCCAGCCGGAACATTTGCGCGGCTTGCCGCCGCTGCCGCGCTCGACGGAACGCCGCCAGTCACTTTGCTCGCTTTGCTCAAGCACCCGCTTCTCCGCCTCGACCTCGGCCGGCGGGGAACAGCCGCCGCTACGTTGGAGTGCGCGATTCTCCGCGGGCCGCGGCCACGGCCAGGGACCGGCGGCTTGACGCGCGCACTCGCAAACCTGCGCGCGCTTCTTGAAAAATTTCGCCAGGGCGAGAGGATCGATCTACATCCCTCCGACCCGCGCAGCCGGTTGAGCGATCGCGAACTTGCCGGCGCGGCGGAACTGGTAATCCAGCTCGCCGCAGCGATTGCGCCGCTGGAAACCATGGCTGACGGATCGCATTCGCTCGCCGAATTCGCCGCCCGGCATCGCGCAGTGATTGCCGCGCTGTCGAAGGACGGCGATGCTGAGATCGCGTTAGCCGGCCCCGACGGTAAGAAGCTCACCGAGGCGCTTGAGGAGCTTGCCGACAGCGAGGCCGCCGGACGCTTGTTGGTTCAAAAATCCGATTATGTCGAGCTCCTTACCGCCGCGCTGACGGGGTACGTGGTGCGGCCGGAGCCGGCGCCCGGTTTGCTCGTGCGCATCCTCGGGCGACTTGAAGCGCGTCTGACCGACAGCAATCGCGTCGTGCTTGGTGGCCTGGTCGAGGGCTCGTGGCCGCCCGAAAGCAATACCGACGCTTGGCTGAGCCGGCCGATGCGGCTTGCGCTCGGTCTCGATCTGCCCGAACGGCGCATCGGCCTTGCCGCGCACGACTTCGCACAGCTTGTCGGCGCGCGCGAGGTGGTGCTGAGCAAAGCCGCCAAGATCGAGGGTGCGCCGACGGTCACTTCGCGATTTATTCAGCGCATGGCCGCCGTTGCGGGCGAGCGCTGGCAGGAGGCCGTAACACGCGGAGACCGTTATTTGTCGTGGGCGCGCGAGCTTGATCGGCCCGAACGCATCGAGAGCGCGCCGCAGCCCGCACCGCGGCCGCCCCGCGCCGCGCGGCCGAAAAGTCTCTCCGTCACCGAGATTGAGGATTGGCTGCGCGATCCCTATACGATTTACGCCAAGCACGTGCTTCGCCTGAGGCCGCTCGATGCAGTCGACACCGAGCCCGGCGCCGCCGAGCGCGGCAGCATTATTCACGCCGCAATCGGCGAATTCACCGAACGATTTGCCCACGAGTTGCCGCCGAATGCAGTCGAAGAGCTCCTCGTGCTCGGCCGGCCCCATTTTGCCGCGCTTGAGGATTTTCCGGAAGCGCGCGCTTTTTGGTGGCCGCGCTTTTTTCGTATCGCGCATTGGTTTGCGCGCTGGGAAAAGGAGCGGCGCGCGGCCGTCAACGCGCTGAAAGCAGAAATCCGGGGCGAAATCGACATCCCGCTGGGCGAGAACACATTCAGGCTGCGCGGTGTAGCCGACCGCATCGAACTGCGCCGCGATGGCCGATACGTCATTCTCGACTACAAAACCGGCGGCGCGCGGACCGAGAAACAAGTTCGCACCGGGCTTGCGCCGCAGCTCACGCTTGAAGCCGCGATACTGCGCCACGGCGGCTTTCGCGACATTGCAGCGGGCGGCTCGGTCGCCGAACTCGTCTATGTGCTGCTCAAAGGCGGAGAGCCTGCCGGCGAAGCCAAGGCGATCGCGTTCAAAGAAAGCACGCCGGATGACCAGGCCGACCGTGCGCTCGAAAAACTGCGCGGCCTTGCGCGGCGGTTCGAAGACGAAACAACGCCGTACCGCTCGCTTGTCCACCCGATGTGGACGACGCATTACGGAGACTACGATCATCTCGCCCGCGTCAAGGAATGGTCGAGCTCCGGTGGAGTCATCGACGATATCGACGGTGGCGAATGAGAAAACCGGAAGTCATTCCACTGCAGGTCCGCGCCTTGCAGCGCGCGGTCGCGGATCCCGAGGTTTCCGCCTGGGTCGCTGCCAACGCCGGATCGGGCAAGACCCATGTTCTGGCGCAGCGCGTGATCAATCTCCTGCTCAAAGGCGTCGACCCGGAAAAAATCCTTTGCATCACCTTCACCAAAGCGGCCGCTGCCAACATGGCGAAGCGCGTCTTCGACACGCTGGCGGAATGGACGGTGCTGGACGACGCAGCGCTCGATGCGGCGATTCGCTCCCGGTCGGAGATTGAGCCCGATACGGCGCGGCGCGCTCTCGCGCGCCGACTATTCGCTCGCGCATTGGAGACCCCCGGCGGACTCAAAATACAGACCATTCATGCATTCTGTACGCAGCTCCTGCACCAGCTTCCGTTTGAGGCGAACGTCGCCGCGCGCTTTGCCGTACTCGACGAGACCGAACAGTCCCAGCTTTTGGAGCAATTGACCTTCGACGTGCTGCTCGATGGTGCGCGCACGCCCGACGGTCCTATCGGCCATGCGTTGGCTGTCGCGCTGACCGCAGCAGCCGATCAGACCTTTCGCGATACGATCCGCCTCGCCATCGGCGCGCGCGACGCGATTGCGCGCTGGCTCGTCGGCGCCGGCGGCGTCGCCGCGGCGATCGCCGCAATGTCGCGCGAGCTCGGCCTCGATCCCTCTCAATCCCGCAAAAATATCGACGAAGAATTTTTCTCCGGCGTGCTGATCGCAGAGCGGGAATGGCCCGTGTTGGCGGCAACGCTGGCCAAAGGCGGCAAGACCGATGCCGAACAAGCCCGCCGGTTCAGTTTGCTTTCATCGCTGCCGCTTGCCGACCGGGTCGATGCATATCTCGAGATTTTCTGCACCACGGAGGGCGCGCCGCGAAAATCGATCGTCTCCCAGGCGATCAAAGACTCAAGTCTGACCGAACGGCTGGCGGCCGAACAGACGCGTGTTGGCGCGCTCCTGCAGCGGCGGCGCGCCGCGATCTGCCGGGATCGCTCGGCGGCCCTCATCACGATCGTTCACGACGTTCTACAGCGCTATGAGGGAGAAAAGGAGCGTCGCGGCCTCGTCGATTACGACGGCTTAATCGATAAGACGCTTGCGCTTTTGAGCAATGTCGACGCCGCCTGGGTTCACTACAAGCTCGACTTCGGCTTCGACCATCTTTTGATCGACGAAGCGCAAGACACCAGCAGCAAACAATGGCGCATCGTCCGCCAGCTTGTGGCCGAATTCACCGCCGGCGCAGGCGCCCGCCCCGGCACGCGGACGATCTTCGCGGTTGGTGACGAAAAACAATCGATCTATTCGTTCCAGAATGCGGCGCCCAAGGAGTTCGCCGAAATGCGGCGCCACTTCGAACGCGCGCATCAAGGCGGCGGCCGCGCATTCGTGTTTCGCGAGTTCAAGCACTCGTTTCGTTCGGGAGAGAATATGCTCGCCGCGGTCGATGCCGTCTTCAACGACAAGGCGATAGCCGCAAGCGTCTCTTCCGACGCCGGAGGATTTCCGCCGCACCTCGCGCTACCGGACGCGGCGCCGGGCTTTGTCGAAATCTGGGAGCCGACGGAGCCGGAGAAGGGGGTGGAAATCGAGGGCTGGGATGCGCCGTTCGACCGGGTCAGCGAGACCAGCCCCCGAGTGGAGCTCGCGCGCCGCATCGCGCGCACCGTGCGGCGGCTGATCGATCGCCGGGAGCTTGTCGGCAATGAACGCCGAGCCGTGTGCTGCGGCGACTTTCTTATCCTGGTGCGCCAGCGCGGCGAATTGTTCGAGGCGATCATCCGCGCATTAAAAAATGAGAATGTCGCGGTGGCGGGCGCCGACCGGCTGGTCCTCACCGAACACATCGCGGTCATGGATTTGATGGTGCTCGCGGACGCGCTGCTGCTTGCGGAAGACGACCTCGCGCTCGCGACCGTGCTGCGCAGTCCATTATTCGGATTCGACGATGACGACCTTTTCGCCATCGCCTTCGAGCGCGGTGCACTGTCGTTGCACGCCGCCCTTCTCGGCAAAGCCGGCGAAAGCCCGCGGTTTGCGCAAGCCGCCGCGCGGCTTGAAGAGCTCTCCCTTCTCGCCAAGCGTGAGACGCCTTTTGTGTTCTTTGCGCACCTTCTCGGCGCTGGCGGCGGCAGGCGTCGTTTCCTGTCGCGCCTGGGTCCGGAGGCCAACGACGCGCTCGACGAATTTCTCAACTTGGCTCTTGAATATGAGCGCCGCGAGACGCCGTCGCTGCAAGGCTTCCTGGCGTGGCTGCGCCAGGCCCGCGCCGAAGTGAAACGCGACATGGAAATCGCGCGCGACGAGGTGCGCGTCATGACGGTTCACGGCGCCAAGGGGCTTGAAGCGCCGATCGTCATTTTGGCCGATACAATGACCCCGCCGGCCGGACCGCGACAGCCGCGGCTTTTGACGCTGCCGGGCAATGCCGTGATCTGGGCAGGACGCAAGGCCGACGATGCGCCGCCCGTCGCCGCGGCGCGGCAGGCGGCGCTCGACGAAGCGCGTGACGAATATCGCCGCCTGCTCTATGTCGCCATGACGCGCGCCGAAGACCGGCTGATCGTGTGCGGCGCCGACGGAGAAAGAAAGCGTCCGGACGGCTGCTGGTACGATCTCATACGGCGCGCGCTCGACGCTGATCTCGTCGAGGAAACCGATGGCGAGGAGAAAGTGCTGCGGTATCGCAAGGTGACCGCAACGGCTGCCTTCGGCCCAGCGGAGGAGAAGCCGGCAAAGTCCGAACAGCCGGAATTTCCCGCCTGGTTGCGGCAGGCTGCGCTGCCGCAAACGCCGTCTGCCGTACCACTGTCGCCGTCGCTCGCCTTCGAGACGGATATTGGCCGCGCCGCGGCCGAAGGGTCTCGCGACAGGCGCAGAGCGCTGGTGCGGGGTCGCATTGTGCACCGGCTCATGCAGTCCTTGCCCGAAGTGCCGCCGGAAAGGCGACCGCAGGCCGTGGAGAGCTACCTCGCCATTGCCGCGAAAGATTTTTCCGCCGGCGAGCGGGCGGAGCTCGCGCGGCAGGTTTTTGCCATTCTCGACGATGAGAAATTCGCCGAAGTCTTCGCCTCGGGCGGTCGTGCCGAAGTGCCGATCATCGGACGCATTGTGGGTCCGGGCGGTGACCCTGTTCTCGTCGCCGGACAGGTTGACCGGCTCGTCGTCGGCGCCGATGCCGTGCTCGCGGTTGACTACAAGACCGACAGCACCGCGCCGGCAGGCCTCGATGCCGTGCCTGCGTCCTATATTACGCAGCTTGCGCTATACTACGGGGTTCTTACAGGCCTTTTTCCCGGGAAGAGCATCCGCGCGGCGCTCATCTTCACCCACGCGCCTCTTCTCATTGAAATTCCGGTATCCGCCCTGGCGACGGCGCTCGCGGTCGAGCTTAACAAAGTCTCAAACAAGGGCCGTCGCTCCCCAATGAGCGCGGCTTGACGCCCGGTTGGCGCATTCCTACGTTCAACCCCCTTAGACAACCGATTCCTGGATGGCTAATTCTTGGGCAGCCGATTCTGTACCCGACGCCCCGAACAGAAGAGGTTTTTCATGGTCGATAAGGTAACCGATGCCACGTTCGATCAGGACGTGCTCAAAGCGAGCGGTCCCGTGGTTGTTGACTTCTGGGCGGAGTGGTGCGGCCCGTGCCGGATGATCGCCCCCGCTCTGGAGGAGATTTCACACTCGCTCAACGGGAAGGTGAAGATCGTCAAGCTCAACGTTGACGAGAACCCTGGAACCGCTGCGAAATACGGCATCATGTCGATACCGACGCTGATGCTGTTCAAGGACGGCCAGCTGGCATCGCGCCAAGTCGGCGCTCAGCCGAAGCAAAAGCTGGAGCAGTGGATCACCGCCTCGGTGTAGTGCTTTCTCTCCAACTATCGTGACGGGCCGGCGCCGCAGCGGCGCTGGGGTTGCCGTCACGGCGCTTCAGCCATGCATCAATGCCGGAAATGCCGCGTGCCGGTGAAAACCATGGCGACGCCGTGGGCGTCGGCAGCCGCGATAACTTCGTCGTCCCGTACCGAGCCGCCGGGCTGAATCACAGCTGTAGCGCCGGCCTCTATGGCGACGAGAAGACCATCGGCGAAGGGGAAAAATGCGTCGGAGGCGACCACCGATCCTTTGGTAAGAGCTTCCTTGGCTCCAGGCTCGCGCGCTGCATCCTGTGCTTTGCGCGCGGCAATGCGCGCTGCATCGACACGGCTCATCTGACCGGCGCCGATGCCGACAGTCGCCAAATCTTTGGCGTAGACGATCGTGTTCGACTTCACGTGCTTGGCGACCCGGAAGGCGAACCGCAGATCGCGCAGCTCGGCAGCTTTCGGCGCTCGCCGAGTGACCGGGCGCAGCTCCATATCGTCAACCACCGCGTTATCGCGGCTCTGCACCAGGAGACCGCCCGCGACCGTCTTGGCCGTCAGGCCGCCGGCGCGCGGATCGGGCAGGCCGCCGGCCAGGAGGAGCCGTAGATTTTTTTTCGCTCCGACGAGAGCGATTGCTTCTTCAGTCGCATCCGGCGCGATGATCACTTCGGTGAAGATCTCCGTAATGGACCGCGCCGCTTCCGCATCGAGCGCGCGATTGAGCGCGACAATGCCGCCGAACGCCGATGTCCGGTCGCAGGCGAACGCCTTGCGATAGGCCTCCGCCAAAGTGTCGGCCTCCGCGACGCCACATGGATTGGCGTGCTTGATGATCGCGCAGGCCGCCGTGCGGACCGGATCGAATTCGGCGACACATTCGTAGGCCGCGTCGGTGTCGTTAATATTGTTGTAGGAAAGTTGCTTTCCCTGCGCTTGCCGCGCGGTGGCAACGCCAAATCGCGCATCCGGGGTGCGATAGAACGCCGCCGTTTGGTGCGGGTTCTCGCCATAGCGCAGCGTCTCGATGAGTCGACCGCCGAACGCGCGATAGGCAGGCGTGATTTCCTTTATTTCGCCGGCAAACCAATTCGAAATCGCCGCGTCATAGGCCGCGGTGCGGCCATAGGCCTTGGCGGCAAGCCGGCGGCGCAGCGCAAGCGTTGTGCTGCCGTTGTGCCTCGTGAGCTCTTCGATCAGCACGGCGTAATCGCCGGCTTCCACCAGAACGGCGACGTCGCCATGGTTTTTGGCGGCTGCCCGAATCATCGCGGGGCCGCCAATGTCGATGTTCTCGATGCACGCGGCAAAATCGCCGCCGCCACCGGCAGTCGTCTCGAACGGATAAAGATTGACGACCAAAATATCGATCGCGCGGATGCGATGCGCCCGCAGGGCCTCGGCATGGCCGGGATCGCCGCGCACCGCCAACAATCCGCCGTGCACCGCCGGATGCAGCGTCTTGACGCGGCCGTCCATCGTTTCGGGAAATCCGGTGAGATCGCTGACGTCGACCACCTTCAATCCGGCATCGCTCAAGATCTTGCGGGTACCGCCGGTCGAAATTAGCTCGATGCCGAAGCCCGCGAGCGCGCGTGCGAATTCCACGACGCCAGACTTATCGGAAACGGAAATGAGTGCCCGGGCGGCGCGGCGCAGATCTTCAGTCATCGCTCTTCTCTATTCCCTCCGCGAACTGTTCGTGAGGGGTTTTACAACGGCAGTTTCGGCTCGTCGCCTTCCGTTCGCCGTGCCGCCGCCCCCACTTGGGCTTGCTGCAAGCTCCACTGCACGCGCGAGGCGGTGCGGGCATGGCCATAGATGACGACCTGAAATGTCCGGCGCGGCCCCTCGCTTCCGGCAAGATACACGCTCTCCTCCAGTTCCACGCGGTCGTGGTGGGCGCTCAATATCCAAACTTCCTTGTTCGGGGTCATCAGTATGACCCCATGACCGTCGGTCAAGCGGTTCACTCGTACCGAGGGGTGCAGGTGAAACCGGACCGCGAATTCATCGCGCGCACTCCGCAGCCGAGGCGCGCCTTGCGCATCCAGGAAGATATCCTCGCCGTGCAGCTGAAGCCCGTCGGGCGCGAGCATCAGCACGCGTTCATGGATTATGCCGAAGCGGCGGGCGTAGCCGTCGTGCGAAGCGCGCAGCACGAGCATGTCGGAATTGTCGTCCCGGCTCACCATCACATTGGCCGGTCCGCTTACGATCGGCGAACCGCCCAGCATGCGGCGCAAGGCGGCCAATTCGACAAAACGCGCGGACGACATGTTGTTGAAAGTGACGGTCGAGTGGGCAGGAGTGGCGCGCGCGAGTTGCCGCCAGGCCTCGCGGCTCGCGGCGGGTACACCGCAATTCACGATAATCAAGCTCTGCTTCGGCGAGGAAAACTCGAAGGACAGGCAACCGGCATGCGCGTCCAGGCTCATTTCAATCGGCGGCGGCCGTCCCGTGTCCACGATGGCGACGCCGCCGCCGGCTTCGATCCGCTGATAGCCCGAATAGGGCGCATTCGAGAACGGCGCTCCGCGCGCTTCGTCGTATGCCAAGAGGGTAAGAAGAAGGTCCGCGGGCGTTGCTCCCATGCCGTTGAAATGCGCGAAGGTGCCTTCC
>DASPWC010000102.1:0-2221 GCA_035622055.1 Xanthobacteraceae bacterium
AAATTTTCTTTGTAGGCGATGCGGCAGGCGCGCTCGACCATATCGTCCTGGTCATGCGCGTCCTCGTCGATGACGCAATGGATGCCCCAGACCACCGACAATTTCCGGCCGGCGCCCTCGATCGGGGAAATCGCGATGATCGGGCAGTACGGCCGTTCGCGCGAAACGCGCAAGCCGGTCGAGCCGGAGCAAGTCCAGCAGACGATGGCCGAGAGGTCGAGCGTCTCGGCGACCTGCCGCGCGGCTGCGGCAATGGCGTCGGGACCGGTGGGTTCCGGGTCGGTGCGAAGCAGGTGCACCGTGGGCAAATAGGCGCTGTCGTCCTCGACTTCCTCGGCGATGCGATTCATCGTCGCGACTGCTTCGACCGGAAATTGCCCTGACGCCGATTCCGCCGAGAGCATCACCGCGTCGGCGCCATCGAAAATGGCGGTGGCGACGTCGGACACTTCCGCGCGTGTCGGCACCGGGCTTGAAATCATCGATTCCAGCATCTGCGTGGCGACGACGACTGGCTTGCCCGCGCGGCGGCAGGCGCGGGTCATTTCCTTCTGGACGCCTGGAACCCTTTCGAGCGGCATTTCAACGCCGAGATCGCCGCGCGCGACCATGAGAGCATCCGCCAATTCGAGGATCTCGTTGAGGCGCGCCACGGCTTGCGGCTTCTCGATCTTGGCCATCACCGCTGCGCGGCCACGCGTGAGCTTTTTCGCTTCGGCGACGTCCTCCGGCCGTTGAATGAATGACAATGCGACCCAATCGACGCCGGCATCGAGCGCCGCTTCGAGATCGGCGATGTCTTTTGGCGCCAGCGCTGCGAGCGGCACGACTGTATCGGGCAGGCTGACGCCTTTGCGATCGGAGAATTTGCCGCCGACCTCGACGCGCGTCACGATCCGCTGCGGCGTAACGTCCGTTGCGACGAGGCGCAGCTTTCCATCGTCGACGAGGAGCGCATCGCCCGCCTTGATGGCGGCAAAGATTTCCGGATGTGGAAGCTGCACGCGACAGGCGTTGCCGGGCGCGGGGTCGGTATCCAGAGTGAATTCCTGGCCGCTGTCGATGACGATACCGCCGCCGTTAAATGCGCCGAGCCGCAATTTCGGACCCTGCAGATCGATCAGGACGCCGATCGGCCGATTGTTTTCGGCTTCGACCGCGCGGATTGCAGTGACGAGTTCCCGCATCCGGTCGTGGCCCGTATGGCTCATATTAATGCGAAACACGTCGGCGCCGGCCTCAAACAACCGGCCGATGACGGCGCTGTCGGAAGACGCTGGGCCAAGTGTTGCGACGATTTTGGTGCGGCGCTGCCGCCTCATTGCGTGCGGGCTCCGGAGGGGGCTGAGAACAGCGGCGTGCCCGTGCCGCTTGGCGGAGCGCCGGTAGCGGGCGCTCCGGCCGGCGGCGTCACGGGTGGAGAATTAACGCTTACCGGGCCTCCGGCCGGCGGCGGCTTTTGCGAAGGCTGTTCGCTCGATTCGGTCAACTGAACGGTCCAGGCGCGCTGCTCCCCGGTATCGACTTCAAAAAAACCGGTGCGTTCGTAACCGCGCGCGAGGCAGTCACCGATACCGCGGATAGTGAACTCCTTGTCGCGGGTGCACATAAAAGCTTGGCCCATCCACTCGCCGCCGTGATCGTAATCGATGGCGTAGACATAGTAATAACGCGCAACAAGATTACCCTTCAGCATTGTCTCGCAGGTCCGCGCCGGCAGATTCCACCAGCCTTCGGTGGTCCACCCATCGCCGTCCTTGTAGCCGATAGCGATTCCGACGCGGCTTGCGGTGTTGTTGCACAGCCGGAAATCGGCTGCCGCGGGGCTTGCGGAAGCAGCCAATGCGAAGGCCGTAAGGGTGCCCGCGACCAGGGCCCCGACGAAGGACTTGAGGACAGTCACTCCGCTCATTTCCAGCCCAGAGCTCATTTCAGCCCAGCAATTTCCTGCCCAGAGTCGGGGTCATGCGGCGGGCCTGTCAACGACGATAGCGCGAAAGTCGGTGACGTTGGTGAACGTCGGGCCGGGCGTGAACAAATCGCCGATGCCGTTGAAAAACCCCGTGGAATCGTTGTCGGCGAGAAAGGAGGCGGGATCGAGGCCGAGCGCCTTGGCCCGCGCCAGGGTCGTATCGTCGATAAGGGCCCCGGCGGGGTCGTCCGGGCGGCCCCGGCCGCCGTCGGTTCCGTCGGTATCGGCCGCCAGCGCCGCTATTCCCTT
>DASPWC010000103.1:0-18240 GCA_035622055.1 Xanthobacteraceae bacterium
GCTCGGCTGGTCAAGAAGGGCAAGGTGATTTCGCTCGCGCTCAATTTCGACAATAACGGCCCGCAAGGCGGCAAAACCAATTATCCGGCGCTGGGCCGGATCAATCCGCTGCATACGATGCTGCGCACCGGGACGGATGCCTATGCCGGCGTGCTCGACAAACGCGGAATCCGCGCCGCCGACGATATGGTGGTGATCCCATTGCAATGCGGCACGCAATGGGACGGACTCGGCCACGTTTTCTATGAAGACTCGATGTGGAACGGCTACGACTGCCGCGAAGTCTCGTCGTTCGGCGCCCAGAAATGCGGCATCGAAAAAACCAAGAACAAGATGGTCGGTCGCGGCGTCTTTCTCGACGTCGCCCGCGCGCTCGGCAAGGACTGCCTCGACGACGGCTACGGCATCACCTGCGCCGATCTCGAGCTGACGGCCAAGAAACAGAAACTCGAATTCAAGCGCGGCGACTACATCGTCGTGCGCACCGGGCAGATGGAGCGCTGCCTCAAGGCCGGCAACTGGGACGGCTATCCGGGCGGCGACGCGCCGGGCTTCGCCTTCGAGACGCTGGAGTTCGTCGCGCGCACCGAGCTCGCGGCGCTTGCCAGCGATACCTGGGGCTGCGAGGTGCGGCCGAACAATACCGAGGGCGGCATCAACCAGCCGTGGCACTGGATCACCATCCCGATCATGGGCATGACCATGGGCGAAATTTTTTACCTCAAGGATCTCGCCGAGGATTGCGCCGCCGACGGCGTTTACGAATTCATGTTTGTCGCGCCGGCGATCCCGATCACCGGCGCAGTCGGCTCGCCGACCAATCCGCTGGCGATCAAGTGACGCTGCGCCGCGAATCTCAGCCCTTCGGCGCGAATTTGATCCCGGTCAGCATCGCGACGCCTGCGAGCGCGGTAATCACGGCGGCGAAGGTGACATGCGCGAAGGTCGCGTTGGTCGCCGCCGAAAGGAGTCCGATGCCGATGACCGGCACCGAATTGCCGGCAAAGAGCGCGATGAGGTAGCTCGAAACCACTTCGCTGCGCCGGTCGGCTGGCGCGATGCGGTTGATCACTTCGAGGCTGCCGCGATAACCGAGCCCGCCGGCAATGCCGCCGATCGCGGCCGAAAGCAGAACGAGCGGCAGCGATTGGGCGGCTTCGGCGAGCACCAGCAACCACAGGCTCGGAGGCAATAGCGTAAGCGCGGTCAAGGTGGCGCGCCGGCTCGCGAGCCGGCCGCTTGTCAGTATCGTGATCGCGGCAACCAGAAACAGTTCGAAGACGACGGCGCCCGTAACAGCCGGCGATGTTTGCCGCAGGCTGTCGCGAAGCAGGCTTGGGATGAGCGCGGAGTAGAAACCGATCAGCGCGAAGGTGGCGAAACCGGTGACGGCGGGAGAAACGAACCGCAACCGGATTTGCTGCGGAATGCCGAGACGCGGCTTCAGCGATACTTCGCTCAAACGTTTCCGATCGGTTACCGTTTCAGGCGCGAACAAGGTGGTTGCGGCCACGATACAGAGCAGCAGCAGATAGACGAAAAAGGGCAGTCGCAATGGCGCGGCGGCGAATTGGGCCAGCACGCCGCCGATGAGGGGACCGGCGGCGCAACCGAAGAAATTTGCCGCAGCGGCAATGCGCGCCGCGCCCCCGGTGCCGCGGTCGATATAGGTCTCGGCGATCCAGGCGGTGGCGGCGCCCGCCGCCAAGCCCGTCGAAAATCCGCTCAGCGCCCGCGCCGCGAACAGCCATCCCGTCCCGGCGGCGGCGGCGAAAACGGCCGCGCTGAGAATACCGCAGCCGATCGCCGGGAGACTCGTGTTGCGGCGCCCGATCTGGTCCGCCAAGCGGCCGAATAGCAAAAGTGCGACGAGGTTCCCCAATACATAGACCGCGTAGACGAGCGTCAGCGTCACCGCCGAAAACCCGAAGGCTTGCCGGAAAAGCGGGTAGAGCGGTGTTGGCAGGATCGCGCCGACGAACATCACCGCGAGCATGGCGGCGACGGCCATTGTCGCGATATAGTTCTGGCGCTTCATCACGGGATTGCGCATTGTCATACATAGATTAGGTCTGTCACTATCTCGTTCCACCCGAAAACAGGCGCGCGTCATGACTACCAACCTTGACACCAAGACATACCCTGTTACGCACACCGACGCGGAGTGGCGCAAAATCCTCACTCCCGAGCAGTTTCACATCATGCGCGAGCACGGCACCGAACGGCCGGGCAGCTGCGCGCTGAATTACGAAAAGCGAGCCGGAGCGTTCACTTGCGCCGGCTGCGGGCAAAAGCTGTTCGTCTCGAAAACGAAATTCGAGAGCGGCACCGGCTGGCCGAGCTTCAACGACCCGGAACCCGGCGCGGTCGAGACCACGACCGATCGAAGCTGGGGCATGGTGCGTACCGAGGTGCATTGCAGCCGCTGCGGCAGCCATCTCGGCCATGTCTTCGAGGACGGGCCGCCGCCGACCCATCTGCGCTATTGCATCAACGGCGTGGCCATGAACTTCAAGCCGGAATCGTGAATTTCAAGCCACAATAATGCGCATCGTCGACTTGAGCCGCGAGCTGTATCATCGCACACCGTCCTATCCGGGCCAGCCGCCGATCATTCACGGCATCTGGAAGACCCACGAAGAAGCCTTTGCCGAGTCCGGCAATGTTCAAGGCAATAGCGTGATGTTCTTCTCGATGCCCGATCATGGCGGCACGCATATCGACGCGCCGCGGCATTTCGGCAAGAGCGGCACCCCGATCCACAAATATCCGCTGGAGAACTGCATCGTCCAAGGTATCTGCATCGATTTACGCCACATTGCGCCGCGTGCGGAGATCACGCCGGCGGATCTGGACGCGGCGGTGAAGAAAGCAGGCGTGCCCATACCGAAAAAGGGTACGGTGCTTCTATGCACCGGCCATCACGCGCGCACTTTTCCGACGCCGGCCTACGCGACGGACAATCCCGGCGTCAATGTCGCGGCGACCAAGTGGCTCGCCCGGCAGGGCATCGTGCATTTCGGCATCGATTCGATGCGGCCCGGCCCGGAAGGCAAGGTGAACGCGCGGGTGCACAAAGCCTGCCTCGAACTCGACATCACGCATATGGAAAGCTTGTGCAATTTGGAATCCTTGCTCGGCCAGGGTGAGTTTCAGTTTATCGGCTTGCCGCTGAAATGGCGCGAAGGGACCGGTTCACCGATTCGCGCGGTGGCGGTGTTCAGGGACTAAAGCCATCAGATAGAATTCTGCATTTCCGGGCGCGGCGGCGCGACGCGACACCGCGTCACGTCGCTTCGCCGCGTGCGCGCTGCGCCGGGGAAATGAAATTGAAAATGAGGGTGAGAAATGCTGCTCGGACATAATCGCAAGATGACAGGCGCGCAATGCCTTGCCGACATGCTCAGGGGCTACGGCGTCACGCATGTGTTTCATGTGCCGGCGGTGCTGCGCACCACGTTCGCCGAGATGGAGCGCCGCACCGATATCAAGCGGCTTCATGTGCACGGCGAAAAGGCGGCTGCCTACATGGCCGACGGGTACGCGCGTGCGTCGGGTAAGCCGGGCATTTGCATGGCCCAAGTGATCGGCGCGCTCAACCTCGCCGCCGGGCTACGCGATGGCTGGCTTGCGCATTCCCCAATCATCGCCATGACCGGCGGCCGCGAGCCGAAAACGAAATTCCGCAAGGTCTATCAGGAAATCGACGATATGCCGGCGTTCGAACCGGTGACGAAGTTCAACGCCACCGTGGACGACGTTACGCGCTTTCCCGACATGGTGCGGCAGGCGTTTCGCACCGCGGTGACGGGTTGTCCGGGGCCGGTGCATCTGCAATTTCGCGGCAACGAAGGACAAATCGACGCCGAGGAAGCCGAGCTCGAGCCGCTCTGCGAGCCGCAATTCACGCGCGTGCCGCCCTTTCGACCGGAGCCGGCCGCGGCGAGCCTGGGCGCGGCTCTGAAAATTCTGCAAGCGGCGGAACGTCCGGTTCTCGTTGCCGGCGGCGGTGTGCGTGCGTCCAGTGCGGCGGCCGAACTTGTCGCGCTCGCCGAGGCGCTGCAGATTCCGGTCGCCACTTCGCTCAACGGCAAGGATGCGATTGCCGGCAATCATCCGCTGTCAGTCGGCGTGGTCGGCACTTATTCGCGCGAGAGCGCCAACCGCGTCGTGAACGCCGCCGGCCTCGTTTGTTTTATCGGCTCCGAGACCGGCGGCATGACGACCCATTTCTGGACCGTGCCGAAGATCGGCACGCCGGCGATTCAGATCGATATCGAGCCGGAAGCGCTCGGCCGCAATTATCCACTCGCGGCAGCCATCAATGGCGACGCCAAAGTGACGCTTGCCCGGATGTTAGCGCAGGCAGATCGCGCGAGCGCCGCCAAACGGAAGGCCTGGATCGGCGAAGTGCAAACGATCTGCCGCGCGTGGCAGGAAAAATATCGGCCGGCGCTGTCCTCCGACGCGGTACCGATACGGCCCGAACGGCTTTGTCACGAGCTTACCCGGCTCATGCCTGACGACGCCATCGTGGTCGTCGATACCGGCCATGCCGGAATGTGGATGGGCGGCATGTTCGATCTGTCCTCGCCGCGCCAAAGCTATATGCGCAGCGCCGGCCATCTCGGCTGGGCCTTCCCGGCCGGCCTGGGCGCCAAGTGCGCTTTTCCCGAGCGTCCGATCGTCACTTTCACCGGGGATGCCGGCTTTTGGTATCATATCGCCGAGGTCGAGACGGCGGTGCGCTGGAAGATCAATGCCGTGACGGTGGTCAACAATAACGGCGGCGGCAACCAGTCGAAACGCGGCTTCGACCGCGTCTATGGCGGCCAGCAGACCGCACAGGCGCGCGAATTGTGGACGTTCAACAAGGTCAATTTTGCTCGTATTGCGGACGACATGGGCGCGCTCGGCATTCGGGTGGAGGAAGCCTCGGCCCTGCCGGCCGCCTTCGCCCAGGCGTTCGCGGCGCAGCGCCCCGTCGTGATCGATGTCGTCACCGATATCGAGGCTTTGGCTCCAACCGCCGTCGTTTAGCCAAGCGAAGGCATGATTTGGAAAAAGCCAACCCTTGACTTGCTCCGGCGTGGAATCCCGCTTCCCGAAAAAGTTCATGCCGCATCAAAGACCTAGAGTCGCGATCAATTCGGTTTGAAACGAGTCGGCGAATTGCCCTGATTGGGGCGAATAGGTGCCGTCAAGATCTATTGCGCTCACGCTGCTTTCACGAAATTGAAAT
The DNA here is from genome assembly GCA_035622055.1 of Xanthobacteraceae bacterium. Lineage (GTDB taxonomy): Bacteria > Pseudomonadota > Alphaproteobacteria > Rhizobiales > Xanthobacteraceae > BOG-931. The sequence continues at coordinate 5,243 of DASPWC010000103.1, forward strand.
CAAGCGGCGCTTGGTCGCCTCGCTCACGCCTTACGATTGTGCGATAGTTCGACCGTGGTCCATGGCGGCCTGGTTACACGGGGCGGCGCCGGCACGGTAAAGCCGCAACATTTGGACGTTGATGCGCACGGATCGGGAATCGGCAATCCGTCTGCTGCAGATTCTCATGGTCGCGTCGCTGGTCGTTCCGGCGGCCCTGTTGGCCTATGTCTCCTACAACGACTACAGCGACGTCTACGCCGTTGCCGACGAACGCATTGACCGTTCGCTGGACGTCCTGCAGGAACAAGCGCTGAAGGTCTTCGGCACGGTTGACCGTATCTTTCCCGAAGTCGACGAAGTCGTGCGCGGCATGCCGGATGGGCAAATCCTCGCCGAGCAATCCTCGTTGGCGCAGCGCTTGCAGCGCATCGTTGAAGTGATGCCGCAGGTTCAGTCGATCGACTTGATCGATCGCGACGGCGGCGTCATCGCCTCCAGTGCGCCGCAACCCGACCAGAAAAACGAGAACCTCGCCGAACGCGATTACTTCAAGGCGCAGGTGGAAAGCGATGCCGGGACTTACATCAGCGGACCGCGCCGGTCAGCCGACGCGGCGTCCGAATATTTCGAAGTCTCACGGCGGCTCGCCTCGGCGGATGGCTCGTTCAGGGGCGTGATCGCCGTCGCGGTGCGACCGCGCTACTTCGATGACTTCTACGCGATGATCGAACAGTCGCCCGGAAATTCCTACGCGCTGGTGCGCAGCGACGGTCTGTTGCTCGTGCGCTATCCCGCCGGGACTTTCCACCGACTCAGCCCAAAGACCGCGTTGCGTCTGGCCATCGGCCGGGGCGTCACGCACGGCTTGTTCTCGGTCGATTCCGCCGAGGTCGATCACGTCGACCGGCGAGTGGGCTTCCGCAAATTGCCGGGTTATCCGATCTATGCCCTCGCGAGCATCGAGAGGAGCGCGCTTCGCGGCCAGTGGCTGTCGCTGATGGCGTCGCATTTGATCTTTGGGTTGCCAGCGACGCTTCTGCTCTTTGTTACGCTTTGGGTGGCGCTACAACGCACGCGCCGGCTGCACGAAGAGGCGGAGCGCCGCGAACTGGCCGAGGACGCACTGCGGCAGGCGCAACGCCTGGAAGCAATCGGCCAATTGACGGGCGGCGTGGCCCACGACTTCAATAACCTCCTGATGATCGTAAGCGGCACGGTGCAGCGTTTGCGCCGTTACGTCACGGGCACTACCGAAACTCATCTTCTCGACACGATCGCCAATGCGACGCGGCGCGGCGAAAGCTTGACGCGCCAACTGCTTGCATTTTCGCGCCGGCAAATGCTGCAACCGAGCGTGATCGATCTCGCCGAATGGTTGCCCGAGCTCAAGGACATGCTCAGCCGTTCGCTGCGCGGCGACATCGAGATACGCACCGGCACTTCGCGGCAGCCTTGCGCCGTCAAAGTCGATCCGAACGAATTCGAACTCGCGCTGCTCAATCTTGCCTTCAATGCCCGCGATGCCATGCCTTCCGGCGGGACACTGACGATCACCGCCAAGCCGGTTTCAATGCGCGGCCGCCGTTCGGAGGAGGGATTGAGCGGCGAATTCGTCGCCATCCGGGTTGCGGATACCGGCGGCGGGATTCCGCCCGAAGTCCTGCCGCGGGTCTTCGAACCGTTCTTCACCACCAAGGAAGTCGGCAAGGGAACCGGCCTCGGCTTGAGTCAAGTCTACGGCTTTGCGCGCCAGTCGGGCGGCGCGGCTTCGATCACCACATCCGCTCGCCGGGGAACCGCCGTCACGCTATTCCTGCCGCTGTGCTCGGAACGCCCGGCGCAGCCGCACAGGGACAGCAAGGCCGCCCGTACGGCGCCGGCGGCCGGCACGGTGCTCCTCGTTGAAGACAATGCCGAAGTCGCAGAAGTCGGCCGCACTTATTTCGAACAGCTTGGTTACAAAGTTTGCCATGCGTCGAGCGCGCAGGCGGGCCTCGACGTGCTCGAGAAGCAATCCAACATCGATATCGTATTTTCGGACATATTGATGCCAGGCGGCATGAATGGGCTTGAACTTGCGGACCGCGTGCGTCGGCAATTTCCGGACATGCCGATGCTGTTGACGACGGGCTATAGTTCGAGCGGGCAGGATGCGGTGCGGCAGGGCTTTCAGGTGCTGCAGAAGCCCTACGATCTTGCCGGGCTCGAGCGTGCTTTAGCCGGCGCGCGCCGGGCCGACGGGACGCCGCCGCGTGAGCAGGTAGCCGGCTGATCCAGTCTTCTGGCGCGGAACAATCTTCCTCCTGACAGGTTGGTGCGACGCGGAGGCATTCCCGCATTCCGGTAACGGCTGACTTCGCGAGGTATTATGTTCCATCAACGCTCATCGGATTTCGGCCCAAGCGTAACCGCCATCCAGCAGCATCTCGGCGCCGTCGAGAAAGAGCTCGAAAAGATCGGGCGCATCGCCGGCCGCCGAACGTCCGCGGCCGCCGCCAGCGCGACCGAGCAGGTCGGCGACGCCATTGCCACGATCTTAAGCGATATGACCGATCGTTTCCGGCAGGGCCGGCAAATGGCCGGCGACCAAGCCGGGCGGCTCGGCAACCAAGCGCGCGATCTGAGCGCCAAATATGGCAACGACGCGTTGCGGCGGATCTCGGATGAAATCGAGGACCGTCCGCTGGTCATGGTCGGTATCGCGCTCGGCATAGGCATCTTGATCGGCGCCGCGGTTCTGGGCAGCGCCAATATTCGGCGCCCCAACGGACGCCGCCGGTAAGGCTTTTCCCGAAAGAAAAAGATGCGCCCGGGGCGAGGGCGCCGCTTAGCCTTCGCCGATTTCGCGCAATATTTCGGCAGTGTGTTGGCCCAATCGGGGCGATGGTCGCTCGGACGCCATCGGTTCGCCGTCAAGAATGATCGGCGTTCGAACACCGGGAATGATGCCGCCTTTGGCGGTGGCGCATTTAAGTTCAAGCTGCATGGCGCGATGAACGACCTGCGGATCGGTGAACACCTGTTGCAGGTCGTTGATCGGGCCGGCGGGAATGCCGGCGGCTTCGAGTTTGTCGAGAAGCTCTTCACGCTTTAATCGTGCGGTCAGGGCGCACAGCTTGGCAACGAGTTCGGGGCGGTTAGTGACTCGTCCTTTGTTGTCCTTGTAAGCTTCCACCTCGGCAAGCTCGGGCGAGCCGAGAATGCCGCACAGTTTAACGTACTGGGCGTCGTTGCCGGTTGCGATGATGATGCGGCCGTCGGCCACAGGAAATTCCTGGTACGGCACCAAGTTGGGATGCGAATTACCGATCCGCTTCGGTATCTCGCCGGAGACGAGATAGTTCAAAGCCTGAAAGGCAAGCGTTCCGACAATGGAATCGACGAGCGCGGCGTCGACAGAGCCGCCACGGCCGGTCTTCTCCCGCCGCGCCAGCGCCGCAAGGACGCCGATCGTGGCATAGACGCCCGAAAAAATGTCGCCGACCGGCACGCCGACACGCATCGGCGGCCCGTCGGGAGCGCCGGTGATGCCCATGATGCCGCCGATCCCCTGCGCCATGAGGTCGTAACCCGCGCGCGCCGCCGAAGGCCCAGTCTGGCCGAAGCCCGTGACCGAGCAATAAATCAGACGCGGATTGGCAGGTCCCAGGCTTTTATAATCGAGACCGAACTTGACGAGGCCGCCGACCTTGAAATTCTCGATTAGCACATCGGAGCGCGCGGCAAGCTTCTTGACGATGCGCTGGCCCTCGGCGGTGGTGAAATCCGCCTCGATCGAGCGCTTGCCCCGGTTCGTGCAATGAAAATAGGCCGCGTCGAGATGGCCGCCGTCGGCGGCCGGCACGAACGGCGGACCCCATGCGCGGGTGTCGTCGCCAGAGCCATTGCGTTCAACCTTGATGACATCGGCGCCGAGATCGGCAAGGAGTTGCCCCGCCCATGGACCGGCCAAGATGCGGGCAAGTTCCAACACGCGTAACCCAGCCAACGGGCCCGGCATAAGCCACTCCTCCCTTCGCGCGACCATATGCGGCGCGGGCGCCTAAGTGGCCCAACAGGGGGCCGCTTGTCTATAAGTCTTTAACTTTACGCGCGCTTGTCATCGGCCCGTGGGGTTATTAGTTAAGACTTGCCGGATGGGATGAAGCGGTGAACGCCACCTTCTTCAGCGAAATGCTTCAAAGCATTGCCGACCGGAGCCGCGCGTTGATCAAGCGCGAGCGCCGCGAACCGGCGCATGAGCGCTCCGCAGAGCTGATCGAGCAATGCGAGGAATTGCTTTCCGGGCGCGGCGAGGCGTCCGGCGTCGCGCTGGCGCAGGAAATTCTGGCCGGCTACGCCGATCTGACCACCGGCCCTCGCATCGCCTTCTTCGAGGCGCTTGCCACCACTTTCGGTCATGATCGGCCGACAATCGACCGCGCCATTGCCGCCTGGCGCCAGGCGCCTTCCGACGAGACGGCGGGCGTGCTCCACGCCGCCAGCGAACCCCGGCGGCTTGAACTTTTTCGCCGGCTCAATCTTGCTCCGGGCGGCACCGCGGCTTTGGTGCGCATGCGTGGGCAATTGATCGACGCGATGGATCATCGTGACGATCTCGGCGTCGTCGACAACGACTTCGTTCACTTGTTCTCGTCTTGGTTCAATCGCGGATTTTTGGTCTTGCGCCGTATCGATTGGTCGACATCGGCGGCGATTCTGGAAAAGATCATCCGCTATGAGGCGGTCCACGCAATCAGGGACTGGGCCGACCTGCGCCGGCGCATCGATCCGCCGGATCGCCGCTGTTACGCGTTCTTTCACCCGGCCTTGGTCGATGAGCCTTTGATCTTCGTGGAGGTGGCGCTGACCCGCGCAATTCCCGGCGCGATCGCGCCGATCCTGTCCGACAAGCGCGATCCGGTCGAGCCGCAGCGCGCGACGACCGCCGTATTCTATTCGATCACGAATTGTCAGCGCGGCCTTGCCGGCGTGACGTTCGGACATTTTCTCATCAAGCAGGTGGTCGAGGAAGTTTCGCGGGAAGTTCCACGGATTACCAGCTTTGTGACGCTATCGCCGGCGCCGAACTTGGCCGATTGGCTCAATCGCGAGCGCCTCAATCGCGACTCCGCGGCGCTCGATGACCACGATCGCGAGGCGCTCTCGGCGCTCGACCGGGAAGGCTGGTGGCGCTCACCTGAGATCGCGGAAAATTTAAGAGAGCCGCTCATCCGCGCTGCCGCCTGGTACTATTTGCGCGCCCGCAATGGCCGCGGCGTGCCGGTGGACTCGGTGGCGCGATTTCATCTCGGCAATGGCGCGCGGCTCGAACGCCTCAATTGGCTCGCCGATACTTCGGACCGGGCGCTGCGGCAGTCCTACGGGCTGATGGTGAACTACCTCTACGATCTCGATTATATCGAGCGCAATCACGAAGCCTATGCGCAACAGCGCGCCGTGGTGGCCGCGAGCGCCGTGACGAGGCTCGTGACGGCGCCCGAGCAGGAAATCGTTCCGATTGCCGGATAATTCGTCCGCCGCCGGCTCCGCGCCGCCGCAGGAGGCGAACATCACTATGCCCTCGCTCCTCGGCGTCCTGGAAACCGCGCTTTATGTCGAGTCTTTCGAGCGGGCCTGTCCGTTTTACGAACAGGTTCTCGGACTGAACAGCATCTACCGGGACCCGCGGCTTCGCGCTTACGACGTCGGTCATCGCGGCGTGCTGCTGCTGTTTCTGCGCGGCCACTCGCTGGACACGGTGCATCTGCCCGGGGGCACCATTCCGCCTCATGACGGAAATGGGCCGGGGCACGTCGCTTTCTCGATTTCCGCGGACGATCGCGAGCGCTGGGAGGGGCTGCTTAAGGATGCGGGCGTTGTCGTCGAAGGCCGCACGAAATGGCCGCGCGGCGGCGAAAGCATTTATTTCCGGGATCCGGACGGTCACCTTCTCGAATTGGCCACGCCCGGCTTGTGGCCCGGATTTTAGCTACCGGCGATACGCCACGGGTTATGACTTGCCATAAACCGGCACCACCGCCCCGCGCGTCACCCGGTTTTCCGGGGAAGCGAGGAAGACGATTGTCGCGGCCACTTCTTCGACTTTCGGCCATAGCGCGTAATCGGCTTTCGGCATTGCCTCCCGATTGGCGGCCGTGTCCATGATCGAAGGCGCAATCGCATTGACGAGAATACCGTCTTTGACGACTTCCTGCGCCAGCGCGACGGTGAGCGCGGCGACTGCGGCCTTGCTGACCGCGTAAGCGGTCATGCCGGCGCCGGAACGCCATTCGAGCGCCGGGCGCGCGGCGACGTTGACAATCCGGCCGCCGCCGCTCGTGCGCCCATTGCCGCCGCTCATGGCGCGGATGGCCGCGCGGCAGCACAGCATGCAGCTCAACAGGTTCATATCGAGCTGCCGCCGGATTGCGGCTTCGGTGGTCTCGCGCAGCGGCCCGGCGGCGAAGCCGCCGGCGATATGAATCGACGCCCACAGCGGCGCGATCCCCTGGTAATAACGGTCGATCGCCGCCTCGCCGGCTAAAGATCCGGTGACGGTCACCACAACCTGCTTATGGTCGCGGAATCGGAAGCGAGCGGCGTCGGCCTCATCGAGGCAGGGCACGTGACAAATGGCGCCCGCCTCGACAAGCGCGCCGACAACGGCAGTTCCAAGCGCGCCGGCGCCGCCGGTAACGATGACATGACGCTCGCGAAAGTTCATGCCTGTTATCCTTCGCCGTATCGTTGCCGATACTACAGCATGATCCTGAAAAGTGGACACCGTTTTTTAGAAAAGATCATGCCCAAACAACTTTAGCCTCGACGCAAGGCCCGTGCGGGGTCGATACTCCGTTGAAGGGGGATTCGGTGGCTGATTTCGATCTTGCCGTGATCGGCGGCGGCATCAATGGCGCCGGCATTGCGCGCGACGCCGCCGGTCGCGGTCTCCGTGTCGTTCTGATCGAGCAGAACGATTTCGCCTCCGGTACATCGTCGGCTTCCTCGAAGCTCATTCACGGCGGCTTGCGTTATCTGGAACATGGCGAATTTCGGCTCGTGCGCGAGGCATTGCGCGAACGTGAGGTGCTGCTGCGCGCCGCGCCGCATCTGATCACGCCGATCCGCTTCGTTCTGCCGATCAATGAGGCGCGGCGTTCGGCAACCCTGCTGCGGCTTGGTCTTTTGCTCTACGATTGGATCGGGCGGCGCAAGATATTGCCGCCGACCCGCGAACTCGATCTCGTGACCGACGAAGCCGGGTTGCCGCTAAAGGCGCGCTTTCATCACGCTTTCGAATATTCCGATTGCTTTACCGACGATGCGCGGCTTGTCGTGCTCAACGCCTTGGATGCTTCCGAGCGCGGGGCAGTCATCCGCACGCGCACCCGCTGCGTGCGCGCCGACCGTACCGACGAGTGGCGGCTCGTGCTCAACGCCCGCGGCCAGCGCGACGTCGTTACCGCCAGGATCCTGATCAACGCGACGGGAGCGTGGAACGAATTGTTCGCTGAAATCGTGCTGCGCCAACGGCCGCGGCGTCGCCTGCGGCTCGACAAAGGCAGCCACATCGTCGTGCGCCGCCTGTACAATCACGATCGCGCTTACATTTTTCAGGTTGCCGACGGCCGAGTGGTCTTCACAATTCCGTTTGAAGGCGACTTCACGCTGATCGGCACCACCGATCAAGCTTTCGCCGGCGATCCAACGGCCGCGCTGCCAACCGGCGACGAAATCAATTATCTTTGCGGGTCGGTAAACGAGTATCTGCGAACCGAGATCCGAGCCGTCGACATGGTTTGGGCGTTCGCCGGCGTGCGTTCGCTTTACGATGACGGAGCGCGCAAGGCCCAGGATCTCGGCCGCGATTATGCGCTGATCCTCGAGGAGCGCCATGGGGAGGCGCCGCTTCTCACCGTCTATGGGGGAAAAATCACGACTTACCGCCGCCTTGCCGAACAGGCGCTGTCGCGCCTGACGCATTTTTTCCCGCGATTGCGGCCATGGACGGCGCAAAGTCATTTGCCGGGCGGCGACTTTGGCTATGACGGTCTCGAGGCGCTTGTCGAGCGCACCGAGCGCACTTGGCCGTTCCTGACGGCGGAACATGCGCGGCGCCTGGTGCGCGCCTATGGCACCCGCGTGGAGCGCGTGCTCGAAAGGGCAACGAGAATTGACGATCTCGGCGCGCGCTTTGGCGCGGACCTTACTGCGGCGGAAGTGCACTATCTGATGAGAAAGGAATGGGCGCAGAGCGCCGAGGACGTGCTGTGGCGCCGTTCGAAGTTGGGTTTGCGGTTTTCCCCGGCGCAGACGGCGCTGCTCGACCGGTTCATGACGTCGGCGGCGTCGAGCGGTCCACGCCCGTAACGGGCGCGCGCGGAATCTCGCGCTGCGGGCCAAGGCTGCGTTTCCGAAAATCGTCAAAATGCATTAGCGTGCCGGCGCCGGATAAGCGGCGGGCCATCGGGGCGTCGATGCAGAGCGTGGAGACCAATCGAGGGTTTGCGAAACGCGGCTTTGCGCCTTGGACCGATCGCAGGCTGCAGCCGCTGCTGCGGATCGAAAGCGTCGGCAAGCGCTTCGGGACGTTCGTCGCGGTCGATCAGCTTTCGCTGGACGTCTACCAAGCCGAATTTTTCGCGCTGCTCGGTCCCTCGGGCTGCGGCAAGACCACCCTGCTGAGGCTGATCGCCGGCTTCGAACAGCCGAGTACCGGGCGCATCCTGCTCGACGGCGTCGATCTCGCGTCGGTGCCCCCGCATCGGCGGCCTGTCAACATGATGTTCCAAAGCTATGCGTTATTTCCGCATCTTACCGTCGAAGCCAATGTTGCTTTCGGCCTTAAGCAGGAAGGCCTGCCGAGAGCCGAGATTGCCGCGCGTGTCGCGGACATGCTGGCGCTGGTGAAACTCGAAACTTTCGGCCGCCGCAAGCCGCACGAACTTTCCGGCGGCCAGCGCCAGCGCGTCGCGCTGGCGCGCTCGCTGGTCAAACGTCCGCGCGTGCTATTGCTCGACGAGCCGATGGCGGCACTCGACAAAAAATTGCGCGGCGAGACTCAGTTCGAGCTGATGGATCTGCAGCGGCAGCTCGGCTTGACGTTCATCATCGTCACCCACGACCAGACCGAAGCGATGACGGTGGCGGACCGCATCGCCGTGATGGATCGCGGACGACTGATGCAAGTGGCGCCGCCGGCCGAAATTTACGAGCGGCCAAACTCGTGTTGGGTGGCCGATTTCATCGGCACGGTCAATCTTTTCGAAGGCCGCGTGGGCGAGCTCGACGGCACGGTCGAGGGCAGCGCTTTGGGCCGGCTGCGCGTCGGAGCGAAGATCGATGCGGAGCCTCGTGCGACCGTTTGGGTCGCGGTACGCCCCGAGAAAATCAGGCTTTCGCAACGGCGGGCCGCTTCCGGCGAGGAGCCGCCGCCAGACAACGCCATCGCCGCGACGGTGGTCGATATCGGCTATCTCGGAGATCTTTCGGTCTACAAATTGCGCACCGAAACGGGCGTATCCCTGCAGGCGGCGATCGCCAATACGGAATCGCTGACCGCGCGCGGCATCGGGTGGAACGACAAGGTTTGGGTCAGCTTTGCGCCGGAAGCGGCCGTCGTGCTGACACGATGACCGGCAGGGGGACGCTAATGAACCCGCGACCGCAACGATCGCTTCTCACGAGGCTCGTCGTCTGGATACCCTATGTCTGGCTGGTCGCTTTCTTTCTGATGCCGTTTTTGATCGTGCTCAAAATGAGCCTGTCGCAGAGCGCGATCGCGCAACCGCCCTACACGCCGGTGTTCGATCTGTCCGCCGGCTGGCATGGCGTGCGATCGTTCTTCGCCGGCCTTTCGTTCGACAATTTTGTCTTCCTCGGCTCCGACCCGCTCTATGTGCTGTCCTATATGAAGAGCCTGGAAATAGCCGCGTTCTCCACGCTTTTGCTGCTCATCATCGGCTATCCCATCGCTTACGCCATCACCCGCACGCCGGGACGATTGCAGAGCATTCTGGTGGTCCTCGTCATCCTGCCGTTTTGGACGTCATTTCTCATCCGCATCTATGCTTGGATGAACATCCTGCAGCACGACGGGCCGCTCAATCAGCTGCTGTTGGCGCTTCATATTGTGCGCGCGCCCCCGGCGTGGCTTTCGACCAACACCGCGGTTTATATCGGCATTGTCTATTCCTACCTGCCGTTCATGGTGTTGCCGCTTTACGCGGCCCTGGAGAAGCTGGACGAATCGCTTCTCGAAGCCGCGGCCGATCTCGGCTGCCCGCGATGGAAAACCTTCTGGCTCGTCACCTTGCCTTTGTCGGCGCCCGGCGTGGTCGCCGGCGCGCTATTGTGCTTCATCCCCATCGTCGGCGAGTTCGTCATTCCCGATCTGCTCGGCGGCTCGCAGACATCGATGATCGGCCAGGCCATCTGGACTGAATTCTTCGCCAACAAGGATTGGCCGACCGCCTCGGCGGTTGCCGTCGTGCTGGTCTGCCTCCTGGTGACGCCGATCGTTATCTTCCAGCATCAGACGATGCGCGGCGTGGAACGGGGCTGACATGCGGAGATTGTCCAGATTCAATCTCGCGGCGCTGGTCCTAGGCATCGCCTTTCTGTATTTGCCTATCGTCATTTTGATCGTCTATTCGTTCAATGCATCGCGGCTGGTCGCGGTGTGGGGCGGATGGTCGACGCGCTGGTATGCCGCGCTCGCGCAGGACACGGCGCTCCTGCAAGCCGCTTCCATCAGCTTTCGCATTGCATTCATCTCGGCCACCCTCGCGACGATCCTCGGCACGCTCGCCGCGGTGTCGCTGGTTCGTTTCGGGCGTTTTCGCGGGCGGCTCCTTTTCGCCGCCATGATCTATGCGCCCTTGGTGATGCCCGAGGTCATTACCGGTTTGTCCATGCTGCTTTTGTTCGTGGCGGTTTCGGCCGATCGCGGTTTTTGGACCGTCGTCATCGCTCATACCACCATGGCGACGTGCTTCGTTGCCGTGATCATTCAGTCCCGGCTGGTCGATTTCGACGTCAGTCTCGAAGAAGCGGCGATGGATCTCGGCGCATCGCCGGCGCAAACATTTGTCTTGGTGACGCTGGCGTTGATTTTCCCGGCGATCGCCGCAAGCTGGATGCTGGCTTTCGCGCTTTCTCTCGACGATCTCGTGATAGCGAGCTTCACCACCGGCCCCGGCGCGACGACATTGCCGATCCGCATCTATTCGGAAGTCCGGCTTGGCGTCAGTCCTGAAATGAATGCCGTTTGCAGCATCATCGTCGCCGTGGTCGGCATCGCCGTCATCGCGGCTTCGATCCTCACCAAGCTCAACGCGGCGCGCGGCGCGCCGGTGCGCGAGGCATAGGGCAGGATCCGGAAAAAGCCTGCCCTCGGACATCGATCCGAGGGTGGGAACCGGTTTTCCGAAAGGATCATGCCTTAACAATAAAGATCATGCTCGTCGACAATAGAGCACGATCCGGAAAAGCCCCCGAACTATTGCGATGACTTCTGCGGATTGGGCGTCGCCGTAGCCGCGTTCGGCGATGTTGCCGGCGCGGCCGGGGACGGTGCGGCCAGCAACTGGTCGATGACCGAGCGCACGGCATCGCTGGCATTGTAGGTCTTCGCCGCATCAAGCAGTGGCGCTGCGGCGCCCGAGCGCCGAATCAGGCTTTGCGCGTCGGGCAGCATGATTGGATAGTCCCAAGGCCCTTGCACGACAAACGGCAAATCGAACTCATCGGAGCTCGCGCTGGAGAGGAGCGTCGCCACCCCTTTAAGATCGAGATCGCGCGTCGGCACCGAGGCCTGCCCGCCAACGGTCAGCCGCACCGACGGGCCAACGATATGCATATCCTCGACGGACACCACGCCTTGGTTGACCTTGAGATTGACCACGAATTGATCGAACGGCGTTTGCCCGCTGCGGAAGTCGCCGTTCCCTGAGAGTGGGCGGCGCTCGAGTCGGCGCAGCAATTGCTCGATATTGACGCCGGTTAGCGCGCCGGAGCTTGCGTTCAGCGTTGCCGTGCCATTGAGCGCGTGGGTTACCGCCAGGACGGAATCACCGGTACCGTCGAGATTGACGGTCAAGGTGCCGCGGCCTTCTATTTTGTGCAGGCCGAAAACCTGGCCGAGGCAATTGTCCAGATCGACATCGGCAAATTGCATGTGCGAAGTGACGGCAACGCCGCCGTCGGCGCCGGCGAGGCCGAGTGTCCCTTTGGCGACCCCGCCGAAGGCCTGCGATTCTCCGATCGTGAGGCCGAGTTTGTTGTCATGCATCGTCGCCGCGACGGCGGTTCGGCCCAACTGGGCCGTGGATATTTTAATGGACGCGGCCGACAACCGAAGGTCTAAATTGAGATCGCTGAATCCATCCAGAGCGATCGGGACCTGATTCCAGTTGCGTTCGTTCCGCGCCAACAATTGCATGCCGGAAATGTAAGGCGTCAGATCGAGTGCGTCGGCCGCCAGCGTGCCCTGCACCAGGCGGTGGCTATCGGTTGAGAGCGTGAGCGCTCCTTCGGCACTATTGCCGTCGAGTTCGACGTTGACGTTGGACAATGCGGCTATTCCGCCGCCGATGTCGCTTTGCGCGCGCAAGGCAAACCGGCCAAAGCCGCCGAACGGAAGCTTGTCATTGCCGGTCCAGCGCATGGCCTCGCGCAACGACGGCGCCTCGACGCTAAGCATGCCCTGGATCTTGAGTGTCGGCGCATCGCTCGTCGTTCCGTCGAACGCAAGCGTGAGCGGCGCGCTCGACAGCCTCACCTTGAGACCCGAACTGTCGCCGGTGAGCGCGGCAAGAAAGTCGGAGAGGGTGAGACTCGCCTCTACCGGTTCGTCATGCCACGTAAAATGACCGTTGGCGCCGAAACTGCGCGAAATCGACGGCCACGCCACCTGAAATTCAGCGTCCTCAAGCCGCTCGGTGACGCCCTTGGCGGCGTCGTGGACAATGACCGTGCCACCCTGAATACCGATTTCCGAAAATGACATGGTGCGCCCCGACGTCGGCTCGAGC
>DASPWC010000104.1:0-2644 GCA_035622055.1 Xanthobacteraceae bacterium
TTGCTCTGCGACCCAAGGCTTGCCGAGGAATACCGAGACGGACGCTACGTGACGCTGCGGCTCAAATCGAGCATGTATCATCGCTTCCACGCGCCGCATGACGGGCGCATCGAGCGGGTGACGTACATTTCCGGCGATACCTGGAACGTCAATCCGATGGCGCTTCGGAGGATCGAACGCCTGTTCTGCAAAAACGAGCGCGCGATTGTACGGCTGAGACTCAAGGCCAACGGGCAGACGGTGACAATGGCGGCAGTCGCCGCAATCCTTGTCGCCAGCATTCGCCTGCACTGCCTCGGCGAAGCGCTAAATGGGAACTACCGCGGGCTCAACGTCATCGATTGCGCTAGCGAGGTTCACAAAGGCGATGAGCTTGGCTGGTTCGAGCACGGCTCGACGATCATCGTTTTCGCGCCCAACGGCTTCACGCTAGACGACGGCATCCGTGAGGGCGTCAACGTCCATATGGGCGAGTCGCTCATGCGGCTGCCGTGAAGCACGCCGCAAATCGGCATCATCCGGCCGCCTTTTGCAGTTCGACCGCCTTCTCATCGTCGAGTTGCTTGGCCCGCATGAAGGCGGGCCGGGCGCTCACCCGCTGCCAATAGCGCGCGAAGGCAGGGCGAGGGTCCAGCGTGCCGAACATAAAGCCGAATCCAATTTGCGAACCGACATAAAGATCGGCGGCGGTAAAGCTGTCGCCGACGAGATAATCGCTGGACGATACCGCGGCCTCCAAGGTGCTCAAAACTTTGTCGATATTGCCGTAGCCCATCATGCGCTCGCGCTCCGGCGGCACCACAAACCCCAACACCTTGTTGCTTGAGGCGGCTTCGTAGGGGCCGGCGGAAAAGAACAGCCAGCGGTAATAGGCCGCGCGCAGCCGATCTCCGGGCGGTGGCGCCAACCGGGCTTGCGGGAACGCATCGGCGAGGTAGGCGCAGATCGCAGCCGTTTCGGTAACGATGGCATCGCCGTGCCGCAATGCCGGTACTTTGCCCATCGGATTGATGGCGAGATAGGGACGTCCCTTCATCGTCGAGGCATAGTCAAGCACTTCGACTTTGTAGGGCTGGCCGATCTCTTCGAGCATCCAGCGCACGACGCGGCCACGCGACATGGGATTGGTATAGAGAACGAGTTCGTCGGCCATGAGTAGTTCCCTTGTAGGCCCCTTTGGGCGTGTTCATTGACGCTATCGGGTGTACGCTCGGTATGGGGCGACGAAGCGGCGATCGCGCCGCTCAATCGGGCGCGCGCAGGCGATAACCGATTCCCGTCTCCGTGAGAATATAGTGCGGCCGCTCCGGATCGGCTTCGATCTTTTGCCGGAGCTGGCGCACATAAACGCGCAGATATTGAGCGTCGGTCAAATCGTCCCAGAGTTCGCCGAGCAGGAATTTGTGCGTAAGCACTTTGCCCGCGTGCTGAACCAGCACGCGCAGTAAATCGTATTCCTTCGGCGATAGTTTGACGTCCTTGTCGCCGATTTTCACGATTCGGCGAACGAGATCGACGGAAAGATCGCCGACGCGGAAAATGGGCCGCTCGCCATGGGTCTGCAACTGATGGCGCAACGCTGCGCGCATCCTGGCGAGTAGTTCATCCATCCCGAACGGCTTTGTAACGTAGTCGTCGGCGCCGAAATCGAGCGCCTGGACTTTTCCGGCTTCGTCGCCGCGACTGGAAAGAACGACGATCGGAACGCTCTCGTTGCGGGCCCGAATCGTCCGCAACAGATCGTGGCCTTGCATATCCGGAAGGCCGAGATCGAGAATGACCAGGTCGGGCGCCTGGTTCAGAAGTTCAAGGGCGCCTTTGCCGCTGGGGGCTTCAAGAATCTGGTAACCGTGCGCCGTAAGTCCGACGCGCAACAATTTGCGGATCGGCGGTTCGTCGTCGACCACCAGTACGCGAAGCGGCGCGGCGCTCATGCCGCGACATCCAGCCGTTGCGCCTCGCTGGCCACCGGAAGCCTGATGGTAAAGATGGCGCCGGGACGATCGGTACGGTTCGCCGCCACGATCGTCCCCTTCATGGCTTCGACAAAGCCGCGCGAGATCGCAAGTCCGAGACCGGTGCCGGGCCGCACCTGATCGGTCTTTTGCACGCGGTAGAACTTATCGAATATGTGCTCGAGATCGTCCTGCGGGATGCCTTCGCCTTCGTCGGCGACCTGCAGGACTACCGAGTCGCCGTCGCGCGCCATGCGAATGAAGACGGTCGTGCCCAGCGCAGCATATTTGGCCGCATTATCGAGGAGGTTGAACAAGACCTGCTCGAATAAAACCGGATCCAGCGAAACCATCGGCACGTCCGTAGCGAGGTCGAGCTGAACGGAATGATTACGCAAGATTTTCGTCGTCCGCCGTAAGGTCGAGCCGACTATTTCCGACAGATCGTGCGGGGCGAGTTTCGGCGTCACAGCACCCGATTCGAGTCTTGTCATGTCGAGCAGATTGGCGATGAACCGATTGAGCCGCTCCGACTCCTCGATGATGGTAGCGAGGAGTTCCGCTTTTTCGCTGTCGGTCAATTTGTCGGATAGATCGCGCAGCGTGCCAGCGGAGCCGAGTACCGAGGCCAGCGGCGTCTTGAGATCGTGCGATATGGAGGTAAGAAGCGCGGTGCGCAGCCGCTCGGT